>CAYWTE010000126.1:0-4236 GCA_964461145.1 uncultured Lactobacillales bacterium
CAAAAATTAATCGTAATATTGATTTTAATGTTATAAAAGAAGGCTATTTAATGCCATTATTAGAAAAAGTTAAAGAAGACGAAGAAAAAATAATTTTCAAGATAAAAGAAACATCAAGAGAAATTACAGCAAAAAAAGATAATGATTTTATGAAAGTATTTTCTGAAGTGAAAATTCCAACGCATTTTTCAGAAATTATTAAAAAAGCAAAATTAGATAAAGATGAAAAGTTGATTGATAATTTAGCAAAAGATGTTTTGAAAATGATATTTTTTAGCGGGGCAGAAATAACTTTTGCCAAACCTCTTTATACCTTAAAAGTTAGTGATACACCGAAAGTATTTGATTATACAGCTTATGAAGCAAAAAAGAGCACTAAAGTTACAAATACTAATCATAAAGTTATTAACATAGACCTTTTTTCAAGGATTTTATTGCAATATTTAGATGGTAAAAATGATATCTCCGCACTAAAAGAAAAGATGTTAAGTCATTTTATAAAAGGCGAATTAGAATTAAAAGAGAATGATAAAAAAATAACCAAAGAAGAAGAAATAATGAATAAATTAGATAAAATGCTGCCGAAATTATTAAGTGAATTGGCAAAAACAGGTATTTTAATTAGTTAAATTTTCATATTTATATTTTAATATTGATTAAGATAAGAAAAATGAATATTATTAGTAAAACTAATTTAATAATTAGATAAAAAGGGGAAAAATATGAAGAAAGTTTTGTTGATAACAGTTAGCATTTTAACTCTTTCAGCTTGTACATACGGCAAAGTTGATAAAAAAAGACAGGAATTATACGAAGTAAACGCAGAAGATATCTGCAAAGAAAATCCTGAATTATGTGACGTTAACGGCAAAATTAGAACCGGCGATATTAAAGCAAATCCTCAAGAAAAACAAGAGTATGTTAATAATTACGTTTATCCTATTTATGATGCAAACGGAATGCAGCAGGCTGTTCCTCCTCAAATGCAACCGCAAATGCCGCTTCAGCCGCAATATTATCCTCCGCAAATGATATTGCAGCCTCCGCAGCAAATTACACCGCAATCAATGGTTTTTCCTCCACAACAGTATTATTATCCGCAGCAGCCACTTCCGGCTCAACCGCAAATACAAATAAATCCGGCACAAATTCAGCCTAATAATCCTTATCCGACTAATGTTCCAGCAAATTATAATGCTCCGGTGCAAACATATTATTATAATCCTGACATTCCGCCAAGTGACTTTAAAGAGATTTCAAAAGGCGTTTATTCTGCTCCTTATGTTGTTAAGGAAACGGAATAATAAAGTTTTTAGCAGCATTTAAAGCTTCATTATTTATAGAGTGTCCTAATTTTGGTATAATTTTAATATCAAAAGGAATTTCTTTTTGAGATAGGGTTTCTTTGGTTATATCCAAAGCTTTAATATTAACAACTTCATCTAGATCGCCGTGAATAAGCATTACAGGAGTTTTATTTTTAATTTTAGGTGCAAATTTTTGCAATATTGGTGAACCTGAAAAGCTAATGATTCCAGCTAAGTTATTTTGGCGCATTAATCCGCTATAAATAGCCATAAAGCCGCCTTGAGAAAAGCCAGCTATGTATATATCATTATCATTTAAGTTATGAACTTTTTTAATATTATTAATATAATCATCAATCATTTTGGCAGGATTTAAAGCCTCATCAATAAAATTCTCGCAGGCTTTTTGAATATCGTTATTATTATTCGGCGGATTATTAATAGAATATCCTGCATTAATCAGACTAAACCATTGATAGCTATCACTTCCGTACTCGATTTCACAAGCAAAAGGCGCATCAGGTGAATAAAAGGCAGTGTTTCCCATAAAATCAGCAAAGAAACCTGAAAGGCTTAATAAATCTTGACCGTTAGAACCATATCCGTGAAGGAATATAAAAGCTTTTTTTATTTCCCCTTTAGGTAAAATCATATTTTTCATATTATTTTTAATCATTTTCAAGCCTTTCCTAAAAATATAATTTATTATTTGCATAGTTAAGCATATTTTTATACATTAAAAATATAAAAAAATATATTTAAATAAACGGGAGATTAAAATGTTAATTGATATTAAAGAATCTTTATTAATTATTAGTGATGTTCAAGAAGCTTTAACTCCAATGACAATATCTCCGAGGAAAGTTATTAACGGTTCAGCCTTGTTATTGAAAGCTGCAAATTTATTAGAGATACCGGTTATAATAACGGAATTAACCCCTAAAATATTGGGCAGAACAATTTTTGATATAAAAAACATAGCCAACACTAAAGATATTTTTGAAAAAGAAACTTTTTCCGCTTTAAAAAATGATGCTATTACAGAAAAAATAAGAAAATATAATAAAAAGCAGCTTATAATTTGCGGGGTAGAAACACATATTAGTGTTTTACAAACCGCTATAGATGCAAAACAAAATGGTTATGAAGTTTTTGTATCAACAGATGCTTGTTCAGCAAAAGAAGAAATTCCAGAAAATGCAATTTTTTATAGAATGATGTCAGAAGGAATAAACATAGGATTTATAAACAATATTATAACCGAGTGGCTAGGAAAGCCAAGCCACCCGGCATATAAACAATTAATATTTAGATAATGAAAGCTTTCATAATATGAATACCGATTTGATTGCTAACATAATTAGTAAGGAAAATAACAAAAGGAGTTCCGATAAAAGCAACCAGCCCTGAAACACCTTGAGTTTTAATTAATTGAAAAGCCAATTGAACGGCGGTTAAAACCAAGCCTATTTGCATAACAAGGTTAGCAAACCCAAAATATTTAAAATTCCAAGCAAATAAAAATATTAATATAGCAAGCATCATAGGCTTTAGAGCGATTACCGCAGAGAAAACTGAACGTAGAAACTCTCTACTTCCTTTAAACAAATAAGAAACGAGATAAATGAAAGCTGCATATAATACCGGAGTAGCAATAAAGAGTAATAAAATGCAAATATCCCCAGATATAGATAAATTATGCTTTGTAGTAAATGTAAATTTTAGATAGCTAAGTACAGTATAAATTAAAGTTAAAGCTACGATAGGAATGATTTTCCATTTTATATCAGCTTTTGCCCAAAAATCAGCTGGGCCGTTAACAGGATCTTTAACACATCCGAAATTGCAAAAATTATTTTCTTTTATCATCTTAACCTCCTAAAAAATATTTAATTTTTGTTATCCTAACATATTTTTTTAAAAATACTAATAAAAATTAAACAAAAAACAATCTTGTTGATAAAATTTAGTAGTATCCGTAAGGACTATAGTTATTTAATTCATCATCAATATTAATTAAAGATTCTTCTTTAGGGATTTCAGGGATTTCAAAATCTTCTTTTGAATGGGCATCATTAATATTTTGAGGGGTTATAGAAGGAGAAGATAAAGGCTCTTGAGGATTTTGCTTTATAACGATTTCTTCATTTGTATTTGGTTGACTTAAGATGTTTTCTTCAGGATTATTATTAACTTCTATAGAGAAGATTTCTTCTTCTTTTTTAGTTTTAAGCGGAAGTAAAATTTTAGTAGTAGGCTCTTCTTTTTTATAATTTTTCTTTCTTAAAAAGATTTTATCAAGAACGTCAGAAAATTTATCATATCCGACCTTATTTATTTTAAATTTTTTATTATTAACCCAATCGTCATAAAAGTACTCAAAATCTAAAGCGGCATTATTAAAGTCGAGTATTTTTTTATTAGTTTCAAGCCAAGGAACAATCATTTTATCGGTAGCGGGAATATTGTTATTTAAGTCTTGAATTCTCATGCAAGATAAATCTTTATCTTTATTTAAAGTTTTTGCAAAAGTAGTAGCTGTATCGCAATATTCATTATTATAAGAGAAAGTTTGCCCTAAAAATTTGATAGCCAATTGAGTAACAAATAAGCTTCTGAATTGATCAAAACTAGCTATATATGGATTTTCAGCATTAGAAGGTCTATTGCCGATTTCTATGCGGCTTCCGGTATTTCCTTGAATTACGAAAATAGTATTAGGCAGCTTGTCATATTTTTCCATTGAAAGGAAGAAATCTCCAAGCAATCCGTACAAGCATTCTAATTGTTCATCATAACTTCGTTCAATAACGTGCCTTTTAATAGATTTATTATTTTTAATGTTTATCCAATCGCCAAAAACGGATTTTATTTTGCAGTATTTATCAAAAACGAGAGTATCCCCCGGTAAATTTATATAAGCGAAATA
>CAYWTE010000127.1:0-1852 GCA_964461145.1 uncultured Lactobacillales bacterium
ATGAAGTTATTATATGCGTTCATCACTTAAAAGAGCAAATTATTAATTATTTCGGAAATAAATTTATTGATGTTAAAATTAATTATTCAATTGAAGAAATTCCTCTTGGTACCGGAGGAGCTATCTTAAACGCCGCTTCATCTTTTAATTTAACAAAACCTTTTCTTGTACTTAACGGCGATTCTTTTGTTAAGGTTGATTATAATGATTTTATAAATAAAAGCAAAACAGCTGATTTAGGAATTGTTGTTCGGTATAAAGAAGACACTTCCCGCTCCGGCGTTATTAAACTTTCAGGCGATAAAATTACCGCTTTTGCTGAAAAAGACCCAACTTATAAATCAGGCTATATTAATGCCGGAGTTTATATCATTAATCCTTTAATATTCAAAGACTTTAAGCTATCAAAAAGCTTTTCTATCGAAACGGATTTTTTTGCTAAAAATATTGCTAATATTAACGCCTTTGCCTTTAAATCCGACGATTACTTTATTGATATCGGCGTGCCTGAGGATTATAAAAAAGCTGTCCTTGAATTAAAAAAACAAATCCCTCCTAATAAAGCCCTATTTCTTGATAGGGACGGCGTTATTAATGTTAATTTCGGGTATGTGCATAAACCTCGTGACTGCAAATTTATCAGCGGAATATTCGATGTTTGTAAAGCTGCCCAAGATAAAGGTTATATCTTGATTATTGCAACAAATCAGGCCGGAATCGCTAAAGGATACTATACTTTAGATCAGTTTTTATCGTTTAATAAATGGATGCTGGAGCAATTCAAAAATAATGGAATTAACATAACTGAAGTTTTCTTTTGTCCTTATTATAAAGATGGCATCGTATCTGAATTTGCCATCGAATCTTTTGACAGAAAGCCAGCTCCGGGAATGATAATTAAAGCTCTTAACAAATATCACATAAACCCTCAATTATCAATAATGATAGGGGATAGCGATAAAGATATTAAAGCCGCTGAAACGGCTGAAATTAAAACTAAAATCTTATTTAAAGAAAAAGATAATAAAAGCAAAACTGCCTTAAAAAATAATACAAAAATTATTAAAGCGCTAACAGAGGCAATTCAATTTCTTTAGTTTGAATATAAGTTATAATCTCTGTACATATTTCTTCCGGCTTTTTATTTTTACTGTTTATTACTAAATCAAAATTACTGTTATCTTCTATATCTGCATTATAATAACGCTTAAAACGCTCAACTTCGGTTAATCTTCTAGCTTTAATTTTTTCTATCGCTTCAGCTTTGTTTTGATAAGTTTCATCGCTTCTATTATCTTTCATTATTCTTAAGGCGGCGGTTTCTTCATCTATGTCTAATTTTACCTTTATTGATTTAGGGATAAAATGCCACGCAAGCCTTGAGTCTATAACCAAATCCTCTACGCTGTCTTTTAAGTTTTTAAGAACACCATCAATCTCATCATCTATCGATTTATCGCTTTGTGCTAATTTATTTAATTCAAGCGGTGACATTCCTCTTTTTGCGGCGACTTCTCTTAAGGCTTCTCCGGTTGAATATCTTTTAAGCCCTAATTTTTCTGATAAAAGCTTCGATATTGTGCTTTTGCCAGAACCTAATGAGCCTGTTATCGTTATTATCATTTTATATCCTAATTACTAATATTTTAACTTAATGCGGCGGCGGTAAATCATTTCCGCTCCCTGTTATTATTTTCATCATAACTAAATCATTTTCTTTCACAAACATTATCTGATTGCCATCAGAAAGCATTGGTGAGCCAACCTTTTGAAGCTCCGTTGCCCCAGGAGGAACATAAATATAACCTATATCCGACCTATCCAGCATCATTAAGCGATACTTACTGCCTTG
>CAYWTE010000127.1:1952-4198 GCA_964461145.1 uncultured Lactobacillales bacterium
TTTATTTATTATGTCATTGTATAAAATTTTATTAACATTATCTGTGTAATTATATAAAGGATTGCCGGAACCGTCTATAGATGAAGTCGCATAATTTATTGCTGCCTCGTTTTGAAGATACATTCCAAAAACTTGACCTTCCGCTCTAATTACATCTTGGACCAGCTTATCATCTCTTACAGGTAGGCTTAATGACGCCATCGCCGTTATAAAAAATGCCATTATCATCCATATCCACATAAGAATAATCCTTTTTAAGTACTTTTTTGTCTTTTATATATTAGCTGAATTTGATTAATAAAGTATTTATTCAACAGTTACGCTTTTTGCTAAATTTCTCGGTTTATCAACGTCTTTGCCCATCATTAATGCCGTATAATAAGCTAAAAGCTGCACGGAAACTGCATATAATAAAGGACTTGAAAAATTATCACATTCGGGAAGCTCTAAAAACCCAAAAACCTTATCTTTTAACCCTTTTAAGCCATTTTTATCGCTTAATAAAATTACTTTACCGTTCCTTGATATTACTTCTTCTATATTAGATACTGTTTTTTCATATAAACTATCTTTAGGGGCAATTACTATTACCGGAACATTTTCATCAATTAAAGCTATCGGTCCGTGCTTCATCTCGCCTGCTGCATAACTTTCTGCGTGAATATAGCTAATTTCTTTAAGTTTTAATGCTCCTTCCATCGCTATCGGATAATTTAAGCCACGGCCTAGATATAAAACATCTCTTGCCCTGCTTAAATAATTACAGATATCTTTTATATCGCCTTGATTACTTAAAAATTCATCTATCTTCTCCGGAATTTTTAATAAATTGCTTATTAAATTGGATTCTTTTTCTCGAGGCAATAAATCTTTTGATTTGGCTAATAATAACGCAAATGATGCCAAAACTACCAACTGCGTTGTAAAAGCTTTCGTTGAGGCTACACCTATCTCCGGACCTGCTAAAGTTTGCCAAACAACATCAGAATTCCTTGCTATACTACTCTCAGAAACATTTACTATTGATGCGATATATTGTCCTTTTGTTTTACAATACTTTAAGGCTGCTAAGGTATCTGCCGTTTCGCCTGATTGAGAAATAAATATTGATAATCCTCCTTTTTTCATCGGCGGATTTCTATATCTGAATTCTGAGGCTATATCTACAGAAACATTAATGCCCGCATATTCTTCTATCCAATATTTTGCAACATTTGCCGCATAATAAGATGTTCCGCAGGCAACTATTGTAATTTGCTCTATTTCTTTTAAATTAAAAGGTATATCTTCTATTTTAATTTCCATTAAAACCCTGTTCACAAAAGAATTTAAGGTTTTTAATATAACTTTTGGCTGTTCGATTATCTCTTTTAACATAAAGTGATTATACTCACCTTTTTCTATCGTTTCTTTACTGACTTTCGAGCTTGTGATATCTCTTTTTACTTCCTCATCTTTTTCATTATAGATTTTAACTCCTGTTGTACTTAAAATACCCCAATCGCCGTCCTCTAAATACATAATTTTACTTGTTAACGGAGCTAGGGAGATTGCATCTGAACCTAAATACATCTCATTATCGCCTATCCCAATTGCTAAAGGTGAGCCTTTTTTTGCAAAAATAAGCTTTTCAGGCTCTGATTTTATTATAATTCCTAAAGCATACGCTCCTTCTAATCTTTTCAATGTCTTTGATACAGCTTGTGTTAGCGAATTTGCCTCCTTTAAGTTTAAGCTTAATAAATGAACAACAGTTTCCGTATCTGTTTCACTCTCAAAAACACAGCCCTTCGCCTGTAATTCGGCTTTTAACTCTTTATAATTTTCTATTATCCCGTTATGAACCACTACCACATTACCATCAGAATGAGGGTGAGCATTCGTTTCCCCCGGAACTCCGTGTGTTGCCCATCTAGTATGTCCGATACCTGTAAAGCCTTCTATCGGCGATTGTGTTATCTTTTCTTCTAGTGCTGATATTTTACCTTTAGAGCGGCTCCTTTCTATCCCTTTTTCGTTTAATACTGCTATTCCTGCTGAATCATATCCTCGATATTCAAGTCTTTTTAACCCATTTAATAATAAAGGAACAACGTTCCTTGCCCCTATCATTCCAACTATTCCACACATTATTTTTTGTTCCTTTTTTCTTTATATTTTATGGCAAATCCTTGCTTTTCTTCTTGTCTTGCTCTCGAAACAGCAAGGGAGTCTTTGCTTATATCTTTGGTTATTACCGAGCCTGC
>CAYWTE010000128.1:0-4191 GCA_964461145.1 uncultured Lactobacillales bacterium
CAACAAATACTCTTTATTTAATAAAAGCGAAAAAGTTTTAGCTTCTATCGTCTTTATATCTCTGATATCTTGTTTCTATAAGATCTCAAATATTGTCGACTCTAACAAATATTCTGATGTTTTTTCTTCTCCCGTTAAAAATATTAACACCGCTATAGATTTTAATGCTGAAAAAATTGAAACTGAAGATTTATCGATTCTCAAAAAAATCAATATACCTATCGAACCTAATTCAAATCTATCTTCCGCACTAAAAAATGTCGGAATTGAAAATAGCCAAATTTATGCTCTAACTCAAGAAATGTCTAAAATATTTGACTTAACCAAAATAAAACCTGAGCATAAACTAACAATGGTCGTGCAAAAATTTCAAGAAAATCAAGAATTAAAAAAAATAGAGTTAACCCCTGAAGCCGGCATAAATTATACTGTTAATATAGATAACGGTAAATATTCTTCATCTGCTAATATTACTCCTTTCGTTATTGATAATATAGCTGAGGAAGCTGTTATTTATAACAGTTTTAATGCCACAGCAAAAAATCTAAATATCCCTATATCAATAATATATCAATTTGCCGATGCTTTTAGCGGCGTTGTTGATTTTAAACGAGACATTAAATTAGGCGATTCGTTTAAGGTTCTTTATGAAGTTGAAAAAAATCCCGTAAATAATAGAATTAAAAATAAAGGTAAGCTTCTTTATGCCTCTATAACCCTAAAAAATAAAGAATTTGAAGTATTTCGATATCAAGACGCTAAAGGAAATTTTGGGTTTTACGACTCGAAAGGTAATTCCTTAAGAACAGCTTCTTTTTTAACTAAACCCTTGCCTCAAGGTAGAATTTCATCTCCTTACGGTATAAGAAAGCACCCAATTTTAGGATATAAAATTAAGCATTACGGAGTCGATTACGCCGCACCTATAGGAACACCAATTTATGCTGCTAGCGATGGCCTTATTCAAAAAGCCGCAAAAAATGGTAATTATGGAAATTATGTAAGAATCAAACATAACGGAGTTTATTCTACTGCATATGGTCATATCAGCCGATTCGCAAAAGGGATTAAACCTGGTGTTAATGTCAAAAAAGGTCAAGTTATTGCTTACGTTGGCAATACCGGACGTTCCACCGGCCCCCATTTACATTTTGAATTAATCAAAAACAATATCAGAATTAATCCCACCACTAAAGCAGTTAGTGCAGTCAAGCAACTAGCCGCCGCAGATATGGTAAAATTCTCAAAAACAAAAAATGAATTAGTCGAAAAATATAAACAAATTGCTTATGAGAGTTCTCAAAAAATTAAAAAGAACATTATTGCTGACTTAGACTTATCAGCAAGCTCTAAAACTAAAAGCAACTAACTAAACAGCATTTATTATACTTAAAAAACTTTCAATTTTAAGCGAAGCTCCACCGATTAAACCTCCGTCTACATTTTTAAGAGCAAGAATATCCTTAGCATTAGCAGGATTCATTGACCCTCCGTATAATATTTTAAGTTTATCGGAAGCATCTTTACCCATAAACTCTGCAACAGTTTTTCTGATAAATTTATGTACCGATTCGATTTCCTCTAAAGTCGGAGTTAAACCAGTTCCGATTGCCCAAACAGGCTCATATGCGATAACTGTATTATCCACAGACGCTTCTTTTGGAACGCTTCCCTTTAATTGTGCGGCACAAACTTCTTCAGTAATTCCTGCTAAACGTTCATCTTTAGTTTCGCCGATACAAATTATAGTCTTAAGCCCTGCCCTTAAAGCTTTTTCAGCTTTATTTTTAATAAGAATGCTCGGCTCTAAATGATTAGTTCTGCGCTCTGAATGCCCTAATATCACATATTCAGCACCGGCATCTTTTAAAAGTTCTGCGCTAATATCACCGGTATGAGCTCCATTATCAACTTCTCTACAATCTTGTCCGCCTACTTTTATTTTACTATTTTTAAGCTCTGATTTTATTGCATAAATAGAAGTAAAAGTAGGACATACTAAAATTTCACATTTAGGATTTTTTATTTCTTTTTCGATTCCTTTAACTAAATTTATCCCTTCACTAATAGTTAAGTTCATTTTCCAATTTCCGGCAATTAATATTTTACGCATAATATGAAGCTCCTTTTTTATTTTGTGTTAAATGAATTCTTTTTCCTTGCAGTATAGCTATTTTTATGCTTAAAAAACAATAAAAAAGGGAGCTTTATTAATATGATAATATTTATGAGAAAAATTCACGATTCTTGGATAATTAAAGGATTACTTGCCGTTACTGCACTTTCTTTTATGTCATTTTTTGGCGTAAGCAGCTATTGGAATTCGGCTGCAAATAAAAAAGGCGTTGCTATAAAAGTAGGAAATTTTCCTTCGTACATAAAAATCTCTAACGGAGAGATTGCCGGTGAATTTAATCGTCAATTATCAAAAATATCAACTATTTACGGCAGTAACCCCGAAAATCTTGATTCTATTAAGTTATCCTTAGCCTCTCAAGTAGTTCATGATTTTATGATGAAAACTATAATAAACAAGATATCCGAAAAAATAGGAATAAATGTTTCTTTAGAAACTGCGGCATTTATAGTCCAAAATATGCCTGAACTACAAGATGCAAATCATAAATTTGATTATTATAAATTAATGAAGCTCTTAGAGCTCCAAAAGATGCCGGAAGAAACTTTCGTAAAAGAAGTAAAAGAAGATGTACAAAAGAAAATTCTTCTTACCCCTACCCTTTTAACGGAATATGCTCCGGAAGAAATAATAAAAAAGATTTACGAATTTGAAAATCAAACCAGAACGGCAAAAGCAGTTTTAATTAATTTTAATAATATAAGTGTCCCTGCCCCTTCAAAAGAAGAATTAGAAAAAACTTATCAAGAAAACATTTCAAAATTTATGATACCTGAATATAGAGAAATTTCAGCATTATTTATTACTCCTGATAAGATAGAAAATCAAATTAGCATTACCGATAAAGACGCTGAAGAGATTTTCTTGGCAGATAAAAATAATTATGACACTCCTGAAAAAAGAGATGTCCTTCAAATGCTTTTTGAAAATAAACAAAAAGCTGATGAAGCATTATCCTTATTAAAAGAAGGCCAAGATTTTATAAAAGTAGCAGAAGAAAAACTAAAACAATCAGCAGAAGATACAAAATTAGGCTTAGTTTCAAAAGATATGCTCTTGCCTGAAATCTCAGAAAACATATTTTCTGCTAAAAAAGGAGAATTTATAGGCCCTGTTAAATCTGACTTCGGCTGGCATTTATTAAAAATATCTGACATAAGAGCTGGTGAAAGCACTTCTTTTGAAAAAGTAAAAGAAAACATAAAATTCAGATTAAAACAACAAAAAGCAGCAGAAAAGATTTATGAAATTTCAACACAAATAGACGATGATTTAGGCCGCGGGATAGGACTAGAAGAAACTGCAGTAAAATATAACCTAAAAACCATAAAATTTACCATTAACAATCAAGGTGCAACCCTTGAAGGCAAAGATGCTGTAAGTGATAAAAAAATTAATCAAGAAATTGCTATAGCTTCCTTTTCAACCCCATTAGGCAAAGAAAGTCAAATGCTAGAAACTCAAAACGGCTTTTTTGTGGTAAAGGTAAATAATATTATAGATACAAAAGCGAAAGAATTAAATTTAGTAAAAGATAAAGTTTTTGAAATATATAAAAAACAAAAACAACAAATTTTAGCGAAAGAACTTGCTGAAAGTGTTTTAGCCTCAAGCTTAACCGGAACAGACTTAAAAACAGCAGCTTCTGAAAAAGGCTTAGAAAGCATTACAATTAATGACGTTAACCGTAATGATAAAAATACTCTAAGCCCGGTTGCAATAGAAAAATTATTTGAGTTAAAAGAAAATCAGTCAGAAATGGCACCTATTCCCAACGGCTTGGTAGTTTTTCAGCTTAAAGGCATAAAAAACATAAGCAGTGAAAATAAAGATATTAGTGAAATAAGTAAAAAATATAAAGAAGAACTAGTTCAGAAATTAACTAATAATTTAATTAATGATTTTAGCCAAAGACTAACAATAAAAGTAAATAATGAAAGCATAGCTGAAGCAATTTCTTTAAGCAACGAAACAAAAGATAACGAATAAATTATAACTCAGTTTCTTAAAACTTATTTTTGAATTTTAGGAGGAGGGTTTGGCCGAGGTAGCTT
>CAYWTE010000129.1:0-4185 GCA_964461145.1 uncultured Lactobacillales bacterium
GATATATCTATAAATGGTGAATCTATATGTACAACAAAATTTTTATTGCAGTTTTAATCTCTGCACTATTCATCGGCAGTTTTACCACTGCTAATGAAACGAACATAACGAATCAAAGCGATACTCCGCCGTTATCTATTCCTGAAATTGTATTAATCATAAAAATGATTGACGTTATTGAAGGGGTTGATGGTAACAATTTCGTTGAAATTGCCGCCGAAGACGGAAGTAAAAATTTGGTTTTGTTAAAAAAGAGCTATCCTGAAAGGCAGGAAGCTTATAAAGAAGGAGTAAAAATCCTAAAAGCAAAGATGCAAAGTAAACCTTTACTTTTTATAGGATTAATCTCAACTCAAGAAGGAGAGTATTATTACAATATGTCTTTTATGACATAAAAAATACTTTCCTTTATTCTTTAATTTTAATTTTTCTTAAACTATATATATCTTATAATTAATGACTGTTTTATAAAAAACTTGAAAGAAAATTTATGCCTAAACTTTACGATCAAGAGCCGAGTTTATTAGATAAAATATTGCTCACCTTCACAGGAAACAAACATAAAATATTAGGAATTTTTCTAATATTTATCGGCATTTTTTTATCATTTTCCTTTTTTTATTATTCTCCGCTTGATACATCTTTAAATTCGTTAAGTTATGCTCCAACATCTAATATTTTTGGCAAATACGGGGCGATTTTTGCAGATTTATTTTTGCAAATTTTTGGTTTTTCAAGCTTTATTTTTGCTATACTTTTTATATCAATGGGCCTTAGAGTTTATTTTAACCTTTATCCTTCTTTTTTAATTATAAGAATTTTTAGTATTTTTGTTAGCATTTTAGGCCTTTGTTTATTTTTAGACTCTTTTTCAGCATTAAGTGATTCTTTAGGATATTCAGGCGGCGGAGGATTAATTGGGAATTTTATCAATAGCAGTTTCTTAGATTTTCTTACTTTTAGCGGATTATTTGATTATGCTGAAATTTTGATAAAAACGTCGTCACTATTAATTTTCATTTTATCGGCAATTTTTGGATTTAATCTCACAAAAGCACGTTTTATCAATACAAAAAACAGTATTTTTGATTTTTATAGAAACTTACTACCTTCGTATACAGAAAGCGCAGAAGATATTCCGCAGCCGCAACTAATTGAAGACAATGAAATTAAAAAGAGAAGCGAAAACCCTTCAAATTCTTCTATTACTCTTAACAAAAGGCCATCAAAAGAAGCTGGCAGCAATAAATATGAATTCCCGCCTACTTCTCTTTTGAGTAAGCCGACAAAAGAAGGCAGCAAAATCAGTGCTGATGAATTAAAATTAAAAGCCTCCCAGCTTCGCAGTGTTTTAGAAGAATTCGGGATAAAAGGCGATATTGTAAAAATATGCCCCGGACCTGTTGTTACTTTGTTTGAATTAGAGCCCGCATCCGGAACGAAAACTGCAAGAGTTGTAAGCTTAGCTGATGATATAGCCAGAGAGATGTCGGCGGTATCAGTTAGAATTGCAGTAGTTCCCGGCAAATCAACCATAGGTATTGAGCTTCCGAATTTCTTTCGCCAAACTGTTTATCTTCGTGAATTATTTGAAGACGGAGAATTTAAATCTAATAAAAATCCGCTTTTCTTAAGTTTAGGCAAAGATATCGGAGGCAAAGCGATTTATGCTGATTTAGCAAAAATGCCGCACTTGCTCATTGCCGGAACGACCGGCTCGGGCAAATCTGTTGCGATTAACTCAATGATTTTATCGATTTTGTATCGGTTATCACCTGAAGATTGCCGTTTGATATTAATTGACCCGAAAATGCTTGAATTTACACCATATAACGGCATTCCGCATCTTTTAACGCCGGTTGTAACCGACCCTGGCAAAGCAGTTGTTGCTTTAAAATGGGCGGTTAGAGAAATGGAAGACAGATACCGAGCAATGAGTCAAATGGGAGTTAGAAACATTGATGGATATAATGAAAAATTAAGAGAAGCTCAAAAAGCAGGCACCAAATTAAAACGGGTCGTGCAAACCGGATTTAACCCTGAAAACGGGCGTCCGATTTATGAAGAACAAGAATTAGGCTTTAATTTTATGCCATATATTGTAATTATTGTTGATGAAATGGCAGATTTAATGATTGTTGCCGGCAAAGATGTAGAATCAAGCGTTCAGCGTTTAGCTCAAATGGCCAGAGCGGCAGGAATTCATTTAATAATGTCAACGCAGCGACCGTCCGTTGACGTTATCACCGGCACAATAAAAGCCAATTTTCCAACAAGAATAAGCCTTAGCGTAACTTCAAAGATAGACAGCCGCACAATTTTAGGGGAAATGGGCGCCGAACAGCTTTTAGGGCGAGGAGATATGCTTTATATGCCTTCTGGACAACGGCCTATTCGTGTTCACGGGCCTTTTGTTTCTGATTTAGAAGTAGAAGAAATCGTTAACTTTTTAATTGCTCAAGGTGAACCTGATTATTCAGAAGATATTACTTCCGGCTCTAATGGTATGTCACAGCTTGAAATTTCCGCAATGGAAATGAACTCCTTATCAGGAGGAGGAGCTGGTAATAGCGGAAATGATGAAGATTTATACCAAGAAGCCTTATCTATAGTTTTAAATGATAAAAAGGCATCAACAAGTTATATTCAACGCCGATTAAAAATAGGTTACAACAAAGCTGCGAATTTAATTGAAAGAATGGAAAGAGAAGGTATAATATCTCCTCCTAACCATGTAGGAAAAAGAGAAATACTATGAAAAAAACGAAACTATCTATAATTTTATCTTGCTCTATTGTTTTATCTTCAATTTTTATTACTTCTGTAAAAGCTGAAAGTGAAATGGAAAAATTAGAAGTTATAGAAATAAAACCGGTTTTAACCGAAAATAAAACCTTAAAAGACGACAAAACTATATTAGAATCAGCAGAAAAATATCTTAATGCCGTTCGTTCCCTTAAAACTGAATTTAATCAAATTTCATCAGATGGACAAACCGGTAACGGAACAATTTTGCTAAAGAAACCTGGCAAAATGATTATGACTTATATGAAACCGAGTAATTTTGAATTTTTTGCTGACGGCAAAAGTTTTATATACATAGATAAAGAATTAAATCAAGTAAGCTATATGAGTGTTGATAAAACACCGGCCTTTTTTATATTAAAGGGAGATTTTTCTTTCAAAGACCCGAAAATAAAGATTTTATCCGTAAGAGATGAAAAAGATAATGCTCAAATCACGATAACACAGCAAGAAGACCCTTTAGCCGGAGAAGTTACCTTAATTTTTAATAAATTGCCTGAATTTATTTTAGATTCGTGGCGTATCAACGATGCTCACGGCAATCAAATTATTGTATCTTTAGAAAAACCTCAATTTAATGTTGAGATAGAAGATTCATTATTTAAATTCAAAGACACTCGTTTAGAAAAATATAAAGATAGAAGATAGAAAAAAAGCCGACCCTTCAAGCCGGCTTTATTTTTGAATTAATACTTTATTTTAACGTTTAATACTAATCAAATCATCAAGCATATCTGCCGCAGTTGAAATAATTTTTGAAGCGGCCGAATAAGCTTTTTGAGTAGTAATCATAGTAGTAAACTCTGCTCCTAAATCAACGGTAGAAGATTCCAAACTTCCGCTTTCAATAGAGCCTGTACTTCCTGAGCTGGCCTCACTAAGACTAGCTGAACCTGAAAGAGATGTTTCAATCCAAGCATTTCCGCTTAAAGATTCTAGACCATTAGGATTAGTAAATGTTGCGAGCGGTATTTGAGCAATCGGCTGCATTTGTCCGTTATCATATACTGCAACAACCATTCCATCTTCGGTAATTTCCAAACTTTCAAAGTTTCCGAATCTTTTCCCGTCTTGAGATATATAAGGAGTACCATAATCTCCGGCAAAGCTTGTTAATCCGTCTGAAGTCCCGACATTTCCGAAGAACAAATTAATCATTGCGCCATCACCTTCAGAAATAGCATCATTCATATCTTGCGCACCTGTTGCCCAACTTACCGCAACATCAGACACATTAAAATATTCCGGTAACCCGTCAGAACCGAATTTAACCCCGGCAACAAGCCCCCCTTCTTCAGAATCGAGAACTCCATTAAATGTAAATTTAGAAGAAAGCGTTAGAGCCGTAGAAAGAATATCAACAGGTTCAGCATTACCGTC
>CAYWTE010000130.1:0-4171 GCA_964461145.1 uncultured Lactobacillales bacterium
CTTTTTTAGAAGCGGAGAAAACCGTTAAAGATTCTGCAGAATTATCATCAGATTCATCATCGTCGTCATTATCGTCAACTGTGACTATTTCTGGAGATGAAGATTCTTTATTTTTATCTTTTCCGCTCTCTTTTTCCGGAATTTCTTGAGTGATGAGCGATTTTTTTATTTTTATCTTTTTCTTCTTATTTTCAATTACAGGTGTTTTTGTTGTAATTTTCTTGTGAAGCCAAAAGAAGGGTTTGAAAATAAAAATTATCGGGCTGAAAAATATCTTTTTTAAGATGTTTAAGAATCTTATTCCTAATAACCAAGTTATTGGGATTCCTAATAATGAAAGAATGAAAAGCCAATCTTTGCCGGTTGAAAAAGTATAACCTTTGTCCCATAAGCTTTTTAAATATCGCCAGTGTTCAATATCTATAATGTTGAAACGCCAGTTTTTAAAAATAAAATCTTTGAACACTATAAAAATTAAAAGTGTCCAAATTAAAATAAGAATAGGGGAGCTTGCTTTTTTCATTTATTCCTTATCTTTATCCTTATCTTTATTTTCGTTCCAGCCGTCATTCATAAGTTTTATATCTTTAATGGAGCTGCTCAAGTCTATTTCGGGTTTAATGTCGTCATCAAAATTATTCTTTATTTTAAGGCTTTCTTCTGCTAATTCTTGTATGGTTTTTATGTTTTTAATTTGAGGAATATCGTTAGCTAAAGGTTCAGATTCTAAAGTTTTTTGTAATTTTGCCAGATCGGCATCATTTATTTCTAATTTTGGCTGATTAAAATTCAGCGAGCTGGGTTTATTAGTCTTTAAGGGTATTTTAAATGCTTGATGGGGATTTTTTTCGTGAAAACTTCTGAGTTTCTTAAATTTATGATTATTTTCAGGGTCTTTATAAAAAAATCTTAATACGTTTTCAATAAAAAATCTTCCCCATTTGAATTTTAAAGCTCCCCAAAGGCCTGCTGCCCAAAAAGGAATTAAACAAACGCTGAAAAATGCTAAAAAAGCGCTCTCTAAGCTGGCGCCGACGTCCCAACCTTTTGATAATGAGCGGATAACTAAAAGCCAATGCTCGCCTAAAGAAATGTCAAATCCCCATTGTTGAATAGCAAATCTTTGCATAAGCAAAAAATAAAAATAGGTAAAAGCAATCGAAATTATAATAAATCTTATTAATAAGCCTGAAAGCATTAATAATAAACGAAACAATGTTAAATCCCCTTATAAATAAACTTAAAAATAAAAAAAGAGCTAATTTTAAGCTCTTATTTTATCATAATCTTTTTTAGATTAAAAGATTAAATGTTTGATTGTTATTATTTTGTTTTAGTCTCTTTCATAAGTTTTTAATGATTTTATAATCCTTTGTTGAGAAGCGTCTATCTTGTTAATGAAATCATCATTGTTCATTTTCCCTTCAATAAAAGATTTTGTTAAGGTTAAGGGATTTTCTTCGTTGCGGTATTCTTCTTTTAAATATTCTAATCTTTCTTTAGAGTGTTCTGCATTTTCACGAATTTCAGTCCTGAAATGAGCAGTCATATATTTTCCTTGCATTTTTCGAGCTTCTAATTTTTCAGTATCTGATAAATTCGAATTTTCAATTAATTCATCAAAAGCAGATAAGCTTTCTTCAAGATTTTCTTTTTTAAAAATTTCTTCGCCTTCTACG
Organism: uncultured Lactobacillales bacterium; assembly: GCA_964461145.1. Classification (GTDB taxonomy): domain Bacteria; phylum Pseudomonadota; class Alphaproteobacteria; order CAYWTE01; family CAYWTE01; genus CAYWTE01. Next base: position 1,680 of record CAYWTE010000130.1, read on the forward strand.
TGTTTTAATCTCGTAGATTCAAGAGTTGTAAAAAAATCAGTATGATTGCCTTTTTTTCTTAAGTTTTCCATTTCAGCTGGGGTGTATTTTTTTATTTCTTCCCAGTTTAAATCGTTTTTTTTGCTTACGTATTCTTCTGTTATGATGCCGGCCAGTTCTTGCCATTTTAAATTTGTATATCCCGAAATGTCAATGGCTTCAATTTTTTCTGAAATTTTAGGGTCTTCTATAACTTTTTTTTGTTCCGGTGTTAAAAAATATTCATAATCTATAGTTTCCAGATTTGCTTTGATTTCATCTATGTTAATTTTACCTTGCTCACCTAATTTCATCATTTCGTCGTATTTAGTTGCTTTGCCGACATTATCAAGGTAAGCGATTAATTTATCATTTGCCATTCCCGGCAATCCCCATAAATATTTATCGAGGAGTTTTTCATCCAAGTGTTTGTAAAGATCAATTAAAATTCCAAAAATTTCTTTAGCAATAGGATCGTCTCCTACAGAATTAGATAAAGTTTCAAAAAATTTTACCCTTTCACTAATTCTAGAGCTTTTTGCAGAACTTTTATCTTTTGATTCCCATTTTTCTTTATTCTTTTCAGAGATTTGTCGGGTTTTTTCGATTTCTTTTTTTAAAGATTCAATAGCTCCTGCGCCTTTATTTTCAAGAGGGGCTTTCATAATTTTTTCAGCGTATTTTTTGAGATTAAAATTTTTAAATAATTCTTCTACCTGTTCATTATAATTTTTAAAAGCTTTTATTTCTTCAGGGTCTAAAGTTTCTCCTGCGTTTACTTTTTCAATAACTTTTTTAAATTTATCTTTATTTTGTTCGTATCCTTTACGCCAGTCTTCAAAATTAAGAGTATTATTGACAGTGTCGTTTGACGTTTGATGTTGATCTAATATGTCATTGGTTCCAAAGCTTCCTGATCCTACTGTTACTGTTTCCGTCATCTTAATTAACTCCACTTCATACTATACTTTACTATATTATCTTAATTTTGTCTAGTATTTTTTGACAATACTTCGTTTCTTTAATTGTTAATATATAGCATTTTTATTAAAATTTCAAGTGTTTGTTTGATTTTTTATTGTATCTAAGCAATCTTTATTGGCAAGCTCAACTTTGTTTAAATCTTCTTTGAGTCTTATTAAAGAGTGCAATGCAGTGGTTAAGTCTTTATTGATGCAGGTTTCTTTAATGCTTTTTATTTCTTCGATAGAGGTGTTTTCATCAATATTTGAAATTTCAGGAAATATGCTTTTTAGAAAAATTAAAAGGTGGAAAATATCCTTGTTTATTTCAATATGAATTTCTTTATGATAAAGAGGGCTTAGTTTTTTTGCGCGAACAGATGTTTTAACCTTATTTTTTCCTTGTTTTTCGGCAATGTAATTAACATCTGATTCAAAGTTGCAAAATGATAAATAAAGCAGCTTTTCTTCCGTTAAAAGAGCGGGAAAATCTTCGCTGTCAGACTCGCCTATAAATAAAGGATTGCTCATTATTTGCCTACATTTACGGTTAAAAGGTGCTTGCCTGATGATGTGTCAATTACAAGTATTCTGGGAGAAAGTCCGCCGTCAGATAATTCAAGGTATAAATAATCGTTTGTGGCCTGAAAAGAGTTGATTTGGCTGCCAAGCGGCTGGTTTAAGTTTATTATTTGCTCTTTTTGCGGGGTAAGAGCTAAAGAATTTGAAGATTCAAATTGTGGTTTGTTATTTTTCTTAGAAGCAATTAAATGAAATAAAAAGATTATGCCGCCAATTAACATTAATGTTAATATGAGGACGGCTAGTTTGGCGATTTTTATTTTGACATCGTTTTGGTTATCGGTCATAAATTAAGCTCCGTATGTAAAAAAACATAAAAACAGATTTTAAGGTTATCATAAATGGAGCAAAAAGCAAATCAGTTTTTCCTTAATTCCTCTTTTGAGGATAAAGGGCAAAGGCTGGATAAATGGCTGGCAGGTAATTTAGAAAATTTTTCCAGAAACCGGATAAAAAACCTTATTTTACAAGGGTTTATTCTTGATGATGATTTAGAAATCACCTCGCCTGATTATAAAATTAAAGGAGGGGAGGAATTTGTTGTTAATATTCCCGATGCAAATGAAGATGCTTTGCCCGAGCCGGAAAATATTCCTTTAGATGTGATTTATGAAGATGAAGATTTAATCGTTATAAATAAACCGGCAGGAATGGTGGTTCATCCTGCGGCAGGAAATTATTCAGCTACGTTAGTTAATGCGCTGCTTTTTCATTGTAGGGACAGTCTTTCCGGCATTAATGGGGTTAAACGCCCCGGAATTGTTCATAGAATCGATAAAGATACATCAGGTTTGCTGGTTGCTGCAAAAAATGATATGGCGCATAACGGATTAGCCGAACAATTTGCCCTTCACAGCATTAACAGGACTTATAATGCTTTGGTTTTCGGTGTGCCTAAGCCTGATGCAGGAACTATTACGGGAAATATCG
>CAYWTE010000131.1:0-4141 GCA_964461145.1 uncultured Lactobacillales bacterium
TGATACCGCTATCTTGCAATGATTTTTATTAACCTTTTCTTGGACACTAGTGGAATTTATTTCAGCATCCACCTTTTTAAAAAATAAGAATGGATTCCGAAACAAGTTCTTCAATGACGAGAGAGGGGTTAAAACTTCATATAAAGAGGTTTGCGAGTGGAGCCGGTAAGCTGGCGTTTGAGGTTAGCAATATAGCGTTCCAGCTTATCGATGTTAGCTTGACTATATGATACTGAGCCAAAATCTCCCACATTAACGCTGGCTTCCTTTTCCCCCAGCATAAGTTTGTGATACGCTTCCTCCGCCTGAGCTAAGCGTTCAGTTATTTTTGTTTTGTCTGTCATTTGATTTTTGGAATATATTTAATTTCTTATTTGCCAGTAACTTTGCGATTAATTAATAATGGTTCGATATTAATTGGTTTATGGAGAGTAATTTCTTTTTCCTTTGTTTGCTCTAATTTATCAGCTTTTCTTATAACTTCAAGCCTTTTATTTAATTTATTGAATATATTTGGAGTAATTTCAGATGCGTTATTTTCTTCTATAGCTAAAGAAGGTTTAGAAGAAAAAATGATTTTTGCAGTTCTTTCTAAATCAGCAACAGAAGGTATATATTCAGAAGTATTTATTTTTCCATAAATAGCAAATTCATTAGCATTATTTCTACATATTTCTTCTATATTTTCTCTATCAATATTATCTTCAGATGAAAGCTGGTGCATAGCTTCATTAATTTCTTCTTCTGTAATTTTATTATTATCAGACAGTCCTGAAACAGCTATAAATTCTTCAGTAGCTTTATCTATACTTTCTTGAGGTTCATTAGTTGCTGACCTAAAAATAAAAAATCCTGTGTTTCCTCTTGTTAATAAAGGAGATATATTGATTCCACTATTATTTTGTTCTGTTTTATATAACCTGTCACTTAAAATGCGGTTCAAAATTTTTACATTTTCTTTTCCTTCAAATGTGCTCATTACTTGTGAAGTACAATTAAAGGCAAACATCATACTTTTTTTCTGGTTTTCATTATTAATAGAGCCAAATCCTCCCGTGTATTTAGGAATATTATCAAGATCTTTTGCAGGTTCTTTTTTAATAAATTTTGCAAAAGGCTCTTTGATATTTTCCAGTATTTCTTCATGACTTAGATTATCTCCGTGAACTATAGAAATTACCATATTTCCCGGATAAAAAAATTCTTTTTTAAATTTTAATAAGTCTGATCTTGTCGCAATATTTAATTCTTTAGCTAAGCCATCTTTATTATTACTAAAATCTTCCTTATTTAAACCAACAGAGCATATTTTGCGTGATAAAGCATCAAATCCTTTCTGATCCTCTTGCCCCGCGTTATATTTTTCACAAAGGATATTAGCTTCAGGAAAATTTGCATTTAATACTTGGTCAGTTAAAAGGTCAATTACAGCCTTATAATCTCCGGAAACGCTGCTTGATCTAAAAAACATACTATCCAAGCCGGTATCAGCACCTATATCAAGGTCACCATTTCCTTTATGTATTCTCTTAAAATCCTCATAGGTTCTTTTTTCTGTACCACAAAAGAAACAATGTTCAGCAAAATGAGAGAAGCCTTCTCTTGCATCATGTTCTGAACCTGCATTAACTCTAATAATCATGCCGAAGCCTTTATAATTTGGCATCATCTGTGTAATTACAGGAAGTCCGCAATCTAATTCTGAAACTTTAATATTTTTTATTTCTTTTTGTTCAGACAATTTTTTAACTCCATATAAATAAAGTAAATAATTTCATTAATTATATCACATTTATAAGTTTTTATCAAATTAATAACGTTATTTCCTACAAATACGGATCATTTACTTTCTGGATATTAGGTTTTAACTTGAATTTTGGCTTAGGCTCTTGAGCTTTATTTCCACCGGAAACTTGCTCGCCTAATGCACGCTCTAACATTTGCCACTTTTTATCATCGAAGCGGTCTATGCCGTAGATACTGGCGGCAGCCCTTGCGTACACTCGGCAGTCTAGGGCTTCGTTGCGGACATACGGGTCTTTTTCTAGAAGTGGCACGAGGGAAGCCTTTTACGAGCTTAATCACTCGGCGTTCGGAAGTTAGCTGCTTGAAATATTCCTCGCCATATTCAGGGAAATGGCAGTAACCGTGCGGGTAAACATTACCTTCCGCCAGCTCCTCATCGGTTGGCTTATCGAGTTTTAGCCAGCGATAAAATTCGAGTTTAAGCACCGGCACGCCCAAGTTCCAAACTCGCAAGCCTCGCTTTTTGCCTCCCGTGTCCGCCTTGGAAACCGAGGTAATCATTGCGGTGTCATTATCCCGACCTTTAATCGCAATCACCGTGCGGCTTTTTTACAAAACTCCAGTAGCACCGCGATTTTGAAAGAGCCTTCTCTGAACGAACGCCTTAGGGTTACGGCTCACCGCCTCCGGTGCAAAGTAATCGACCGACCAGCTTTGTTTATTCTTGCCCCAAGCGACAATTTCGCATTCAATTCGGTCTTTTTGAATATCGACACCGGCAGTTAAGAACAGCCCGCCAATCGGCACCACGCCTTGAGTGTAGCGTTCCCGTTTCTCATAAAGCCGCTTCCAGTCCGGAGCCTCAAACTCTTCTTCAAACGGCTCACCCAAAACGGTATTAATAAAGCCTTTTTTGAGGTCTTTATCGGTCTTGGCTTTTTCATAAAGAGCCACGGCATCCGCCCAATCTGACACCGTCAAATTTTCATCAGGTTTAACACCGAAATAAATAGAATTGTTGGCTGGATTATTCGAAGGTGAGTACACATTCAGCGACCTTTAACCGTGCCGCCATTTCCGGAGCAAAACGTGCCAGCATATTCATAAACATATTTTAAATAAATAATTTCATAATAATAAATTGATTATCATTATAATTATATATATTATTTTCTTTTTTTTGCGATTCAGTTAAGGATAAGAAAATGACTTCGATTCAAATTTTATTTTTCTTTTTAGTTTTTTTAGCACATTCTTCTAGGTCTCTTGCGGTCAAGAATGTGGCAAAGCATTTAGGTGCTAATCTTGCCCCGCTTATTAGTGCAATTTGGTTTTTATTAGGAGTTTTATTTTTATATCCCTTTTACAAAGATTTGCTAATTTTGGACAAGATTTTTCAGCCTATTATACTTTTGAGTGTTTTTAAGAGCGTAGTATTATGGTTATTTTTTGACTTTCAGCAAAAAGTTATGAGAAAGAGCGTTTCTTCAGGGGTATTTTTTATGCCGATTGCTCTTGGTATTGGTGCAATTGTTAATAGTTTCTTTGGAGAAGATTTAAGTGGAATGGCTTGGTTATCAATAATAGCTCTTTTCATTTTAGGAGTTATATTTTTCACCTTCGGGCACGCTAAAGAGCTGGATTATAAACATAAATTATATTTTTTAGGATTAATATTCTGCTTTTTATATTTCATCGTGGTTAATCACATAGTTATATCAGCATCAAACTGGTTTATCCATTTTACGATAACAGGGATTTCATTTTTTGCACTTTCTTTTCTTATGAGAACTAGTAAATTAGAATGGAAAGAGGCTTTTTGCCTAAGATCTTTAATAGTTGGATTAATTATTATGATAACAGAAATAATTTATTGTTATTCAATGATAAATGTAATGCCTGTTAGTATTGCAACATTAGCTTCTGTTTTTTCAGTTCCATTTGTAATGGTAAATTCAGCACTTTTTTATAAAGAAAAAGGCTTAAAAGAGCAGTTATTATTCGGAGGGCTAGCTTATGCTTTCTGTGTACCTTTATTACTCAGCTGTTAATTAATCTCTGCGGAACTAATCCCCATCGCCCGCAAGGCTTTAGTTCGCTGATATCCGGCAACAATAATATTGCCCCGAGCAATAATCGGCTTAACCACGCCAAGAGTTTTAAGGCTCTGGCATAGCACATCAATATCTTCAGGGGCAATCTGCCGAGGGTTATATTCCGCACCCTTGAGGTTCGTTATGTCATAGTTTAGATTAAGCATCTTGTTTAATGTCTAAAAGATAAGAGGCAAACCCAAACGAGCTGCCGTATTCATTAGTATATTCATCATATTTTGCCAGTAAGCCGGCAAGCTCATCTTCAGTAAGCTCAATCTTCTTAGACCCGAAAGCAAGGA
>CAYWTE010000132.1:0-2561 GCA_964461145.1 uncultured Lactobacillales bacterium
AGGATTTACTTATTTTTATAAAATAATACTTGATTTTTTAGCTGGGGACGTGTACGTTACCCGTCCCTAGCTGGAAAGTTTACTTGGTGCGGTATGAGAAAACAATATTCATATCCGTTTGAAATTATTACTATATAAATAGATATAGGTGTTTGAAATTATGATTGAAAATCAAAATATTAGAATTCGATTAAAAGCTTTTGATCATCGTTTACTCGATCAATCAACAGTTGAAATCGTAAATACGGCTAAAAGAACCGGTGCTCAAGTTAGAGGACCTATTCCTTTGCCTACAAAAATAGAAAAATTTACGGTTAACCGCTCTCCTCATATTAATAAAAAATCAAGAGAGCAGTTTGAAATTCGTACCCATAAAAGATTGTTAGATATTATGGAGCCTACTCCGCAAACGGTTGACGCTCTTATGAAATTAGATCTGGCTTCTGGGGTTGATGTTGAAATTAAACTCTAATAAAGGATGATTAAAATGCGTACGGGCATAATAGCTAAAAAAATCGGAATGACACGCATCTTTGCAGATAACGGCGAACATATTCCTGTAAGTGTATTACAGGTACAAGATTGTCAAGTAGTTGCTGTTAAGACTCTTGAAAAAGATGGGTATACCGCAGTGCAGTTAGGAAGTGGAAAAGCTAAAGTTAAAAATGTAACAAAACCTTTAAGAGGGCATTTCGCTAAAACTAAAGTCGAACCAAAAATGACACTTAAAGAATTTAGAGTTTCTCAAGATTGTTTGTTAGAAGCAGGTTCAATGCTTACTGCAGCTCATTTTGTTAAAGGTCAAATGGTTGATGTTGCAGGAACTTCTATCGGTAAAGGATTCGCTGGCGTTATGAAACGTTGGAACTTTAGAGGTTTAGAAGCTTCTCACGGAGTTTCAGTTTCTCACCGTTCTCACGGTTCTACAGGACAATGTCAAGACCCTGGAAGAGTGTTTAAAGGTAAAAAAATGGCAGGCCATTTAGGTGATGAAAGTATTACGGTTCAAAATTTAGAAATTGTTGAAATAGACGAAGCTAAAGGTTTGATTATGATTAGAGGCGGAGTTCCGGGTGCTAAAAACGGCTGGGTTTTCGTTAAAGATGCTGTAAAATGTAAGTTACCTGAAAATGCTCCTCTTCCTGCAGGAATAATTAAAAATGCACAGAATGAAAATGATGGTGCTTCAGTAGAAAAGGCAGCCGAAAATGAAAACTAATATTGTAAATTTAGAAAATAAAAAGGTAGGCGATATCGACCTTCCTGATGCAATTTTCAGTGTAGATGTAAGAACAGATATCATCGCTAGAGTTATTGATTGGCAATTAGCTAAAAAAAGAAGCGGAAATCATAAAACTAAAACTAGAGGTGAAGTTTCCGGTTCTACAATAAAGATGAAAAAACAAAAAGGTTCAGGCGGTGCTCGTTGCGGCTCTAAAAGAGTTCCTAACTGGAGAGGCGGTGGGAAAGCAATGGGGCCGGTTGTTAGAGAACACGAATATAAATTGAATAAAAAAGTACGTAAATTAGGTTTAAAATGTGCTTTGGCTGCAAAGCTTAAAGAAGGAAAGCTTATTATTATTGATGATGCTAAACTTTCTCAACCTAAATCTAAAGCTTTTTTAGATTGTGTTAAAAATATGGGTGTAGATAAATCTGCTCTCTTTATTTGCGGAAAAGAAGTAGATGTAAATTTTGCTCTTGCTTCAAGAAATATTTACACAGTTGATGTACTGCCTACTATCGGTGCAAATGTTTATGACATTATCCGCCGCGAAAATTTAGTCATTACTAAAGAGGCAGTTAAACTCTTAGAAGAGAGGTTAGCATAATGACTAAAAATGAAAAAAAACTAGTCGTAACGGAAAGAATGTACGATATTATTCGTAAACCGATTGTTACTGAAAAATCTATGAATGCATCTGAATTCGGGCATGTTAGTTTTTACGTTCCTTTAGATGCTAAAAAACCTGAAATTAAAGATGCTGTGGAAGCTATTTTTAAGGTTAAAGTAAAATCTGTTAACACTATCGTACAAGCCGGTAAGTCTAAAAGATTTAAAGGTAGAATCGGTCAAAGATCAGATTTTAAAAAAGCTATAATTAAATTAGCCGAAGGTCAAAATATAGATGTAACGGCAGGAGTACAATAAAATGGCGTTGAAAAAATTTAATCCTATAACTCCCGGGCTTCGCCAGCTTGTCATAGTTGACAGGAGCGAGCTCTATAAAGGAGAACCCATTAAGAATTTAACAGTTGGTCTTACTAAAACAGGCGGACGAAATAATGTTGGTAGAATTACTTCCAGAAGAATGGGCGGCGGACATAAAAGAAAATACAGAATTATCGATTTTAAAAGAACTAAAAACGATATGAATGCAATCGTCGAAAGATTGGAATACGATCCTAACCGTACAGCATTTATCGCTCTTATTAAATATGAGGACGGTGAGCAATCTTATATTCTTGCTCCTCAAAGATTAAAAGAAGGCGATAAAGTGGTTTCCGGCGATAAAGTTGATATTAAGCCAGGTAATGCTATGCCTCTTAAAAATATGCCT
>CAYWTE010000132.1:2571-4140 GCA_964461145.1 uncultured Lactobacillales bacterium
CCTGTCGGTACTATAATTCATAATGTTGAATTAAAACCAGGTAAAGGTGGTCAGTTAGCTAGAGCTGCAGGTTGTTATGCTCAACTTATCGGTAAAGATGCCGGATATGCTCAATTACGTTTAGGTTCAGGCGAGCTTCGTGTGGTTAGAGCCGAATGTTTAGCTTCCATCGGGGCGGTATCTAATCCGGATAATCAAAATACCAGCTTAGGTAAAGCAGGTAGAAGCAGATGGCTTGGTATTCGTCCGAGTGTTAGAGGTGTTGTGATGAACCCGGTTGATCACCCTCACGGCGGTGGTGAAGGTAAAACTTCAGGCGGTAGGCATCCGGTTACTCCTTGGGGTAAATGTACCAAGGGTATGAAAACCAGAAGCAATAAACAAACTGATAAGTTTATTATGAGAAGCCGTCATCAGGCTAAAAAGAAACGGTAAAAGGAGTATATGAAAAATGGCTAGATCAGTCTGGAAAGGTCCTTTCGTCGACGGTTACTTACTTAAAAAAGCAGAAAAAGTTAGGCAAAGTGCTCGTAACGAAGTTGTTAAAATGTGGTCACGTAGATCCATTATATTACCTCAATTTGTTGGTATTACCTTCGGGGTTTATAATGGCAAAAAATTCGTACCAGTATTGGTTACTGAAGATATGATAGGAATGAAGTTCGGCGAATTCGCTCCAACTAGAACTTATTTCGGTCATACTGCAGATAAGAAAGCTAAGAGAGGTTAAAAATGGCTAATATTGAAACCACAGAAAATCAAGCAAAAGCAATCGCTAGGTCTATTAGAATTAGTCCGCAAAAGCTTAATTTGGTTGCCACTTCAATTAGAGGATTATCTGCTTCTAAAGCTTTAGCAGAGCTTACTTTTTCTAAAAAAAGAATAGCTAAAACAGTTAAAGAAGTGCTTAAGTCAGCTATTGCTAATGCTGAAAATAATCATAATTTAGATGTTGATAAACTTGTCGTTAGTGAAGCTTATGTCGGAAAAAGTTTGGTTATGAAAAGGTGGAGAGCTAGAGCTAGAGGTAGAGTTGGTAGAATTGAAAAATTCTTCTCTAATATAACAATAGTAGTTTCCGAAATAGAGGAGAATGTATAATGGGACAGAAAGTTAATCCAGTTGGCTTGAGATTAGGTGTTAACCGTACTTGGGATTCCAGATGGTATTCTGATGAAGGATATGCTAAGTTACTTCATGAAGATTTTAAAATCAGAAAAATGGTGGAAGAAAAATTAGCCGCTGCTGGTGTTAGTAAAGTTGTTATTGAAAGGCCGGCAAAAAAAGCTAATGTTTCTATATTTACTGCAAGGCCAGGTATTGTTATCGGTAAAAAAGGTCAGGATATCGAGAAAATTAAAAAAGATATTCAAAAGGTTTCTAATAGCGATGTAAGCATAAATATCGTTGAAGTTAGAAAACCTGAAGTCGATGCTAAACTAGTTGCAGAAGGAATTGCTCAGCAAATCGAACGCCGTGTTTCTTTTAGAAGAGCTATGAAAAGAGCTGTGCAATCAGCTTTAAGATTAGGAGCAGAAGGCATTAGAATTAACTGCTCAGGCAGATTGG
>CAYWTE010000133.1:0-4137 GCA_964461145.1 uncultured Lactobacillales bacterium
GTATATAAATCTTCACCGATTTGGCTTATTGCTTTTTCTTCTAAATTTTGCGGATTTTTGATGTTTTTCTGCTTATTTTTAATAAAATTCTCAACTTCGAACGGTTTTAAATTTATGCCGTAAAAACTGTTTATTGTGGCAAGGTTAATCGGCATAGGATATGTTTTATCTTTATAAACACTAAAAACTTTATGGCGATAATTATTAAATTCAGTAAAATTTTTTATATAATTCCAAACTTTTTCGTTGTTGGTATGAAAAATGTGCGAGCCGTGCAAATGATATTCAATCTTAGTTTTATCATCAATTTTTGCAGATGAATTTCCGCCTATTTCATCTCTTTTATCAATTAATAAAACTTTTTCACCTAAATCATCAGCTATTTTTTGAGCTATGGTTAAGCCAAAAAGTCCGGAGCCGACAACTAAATATTTTAACCCGTTAAATTCCATATTTTTTTATATTTCCAAAGGTAAAAAGCGAATTTAAGGTAAATTGTACCATTGTTATTATTAAAATTGTTATTGCTTTTGCTATTATAGATGGAATAAGTAAAGTTTCTATAAAAATATAAAGGCAAAAAGCACTTAATAACATTCCCAGCATTCCGACGCTAAAAAACATTATAAATCTAATAAGAAGTTTTTCAGTTTTTTTAAAATTCCAAAAAGTGTTAAAGAAAAAATTATTAGTAATGCCGCATATTGTGCTGATTATGTTTGCATATTGATAAAAAAGCCCAAGCTTTTGGGTTAAAATATAAAATATTAAAAAATCAAGGCTAACCCCGCAAACGCCGATAAGGCAATATTTTATAAAATGCTTGTATTTGTTTATTGATAAAAGAATATTTGACGGTAAACTGTGATTAATCATCGTTAAGCCCTTGATTAAAAAGTGTTTTGTTTATATTTTAATTTTAAGAGTTTAATTCTTTATTAAAACAATAGGATTGTTAATGCTTAAAATTTTCAATAATCATAATATTTTTATAGCTTCAATAGTTTATATAACTATCCCTGTTATTTTATTTTTGTTTAATTGGGTTTCTTTTGCTATAGGGACTCCTCTTTGCGGGTTTGTTTGTGTTTTCCTTTATAAAATAAGTCAGGAAATAAGCCAAACAAAGCAAGAGATTTTAATTAAAGATAAAAAAGATAAAATTACTTTAATTATTTTAAGCTTTACTGTTTTAATTATATTAATCTCTTTAGGGATAGGCGGATTTACCAATCAAAGTTCCGATTATATTAAACATAACGGCATTTTTAGGCTTCTGCTTGAAAAAATCTGGCCGGTTAAGGTAACTGAAGATTCTGCACTTGTTTATTATATGGGTTATTATCTTTTGCCCTCTTTGGTAGGAAAAATTTTTAATAATAGTTTTTTTGCGGTGCAAATAGGCTCGCTTATTTTTGCTTATTTCGGCATAATGCTGGTTATGTTTAACATCTGGCTGGCAAAGAACAAGTTTATTTTATCATTTTTCTTTGTATTCTTTTTATTCGATGGTTTTGACTTACCTTATTATTTGATTGTTTTTGGGGATATCAGGCATTCTTGGTATGCGTTTGAGTGGAGTAGGGGCAGTCTTAATTATACAAGCGTTATATCTGCTATTTGTTGGGTTCCTCAGCACGCAATTGCTGCTTGGCTTGGAACAATGTTAATCATTAATAAAAAGCTTATTAAATTTAACGGTTTTATTTTATCAGGTATTTTTTTCTTTTCGCCTTTTGTGGTTATAGGGCTTATTCCTTTTGCTTGCTATAATGCTTGCTTTGCCCTAAAAAATAAAGATTTTAAGCTTGTTTTTAATTATTATAATTTTTTTGCGGCAATGCCGATAATGCTTATTTTGGCTTTATATTTTACTTCTAATACATCAGGAAATATGAATATCAGCGGTTTTATAACTGATTTTATGTCTTTTAAAAATGTGATAATTAACATTACCTTATTTACCTTTTTTAATGTGATTTTATGGGTATTGGTTTTGGATAAAAAAGCTTTTGATAATCATTATTTAATTATTGGGGTTATTTTGTTAATTTTACTTCCTGTTTATAGGTTAGGGATTGGAAATGATTGGGTTACAAGGGTTTCTCATCCTTCTTTGCTTATAATTATGCTGGCGTTGATGGATACTTTTTCTAATGCAAAAATAAATAAAAAAATCGTAATATCAGTAATGCTTACCATTACTTTTTGGAACGGAGTTATGTGTTTTTCGCACTCGCTTTATAAAATCGGCAAATTTAATTATAAAAATTCACAGTTGATAAATTTACCTAAGAAATTATCTGCACAATATATTGCAAAAGATTATAAGAATACGCTTTTTTATAAAATATCAGCCTATCCTTAAATTTTTATCCGTTTTGTTTATGCCAAAAAAGTGCGTGTTTTATGGCATCTTGCACGCTGTATTGTGCCTGCCAGCCTAAGTATGATTTTGCTAAAGAATTATCGCAAACTAATTTAAAAGGGTCGCCGGCTCGTTTGTTTGTTATATTTATATTAAGTGGTTGCCCGCATATTTTATTCACGGTATCAATAATTTCTTTTACGGAAATTCCTGTTTTTGTCCCTAAATTAAGCTGAATTGATTTTTTTGTAATTAACATTTTATCTAAGGCTAAAAGATGGGCATTTGCAATATCGCAAACGTGGATATAATCTCTAATGCAGGTTCCGTCAGGCGTTTGATAATCATTACCAAAGATTTTTGAAGGAGCGTTGTTATTTAAGAAATTCTTGATTAAAACCGGAATTAAATGAGTCTCCGGTTCGTGCATTTCACCGATTTGCCCTTCAGGGTCGGCTCCGCAAGCATTAAAATACCTTAAAGATGTATGGCAAATATCATATTTTTTGCTGCAATCTTGCAATATTTCCTCAATCATTAATTTGCTTTTGCCATATGGATTAATCGGATTTTTTTTACTTGATTCTGATATGATTTCATCTTCAGTAGAGCCAAAAATTGCTGCACTGCTTGAAAAAATAATGTTTCTTATTTTAGCTTTTATCATCGCATTTATTACGCTAATGCTGCCTGCTATATTATTTTGATAATATAAAATTGGGTTTTCTACCGATTCGCCTACACTTGAAAATGCGGCTAAGTGAATTATTGCATCTGGCGTATATTTGGCAAGAATATCGGTGATTTTATCGGTATTTAAGATGTCTTCTTTAATAAAATCGTCCCATTTTATTAATTTTTCATTGCCGGTACTTAAATTATCAATAATTAAGAAATCTATACCGTTTTGATGAAGCCTTTTGCAGATGTGAGAGCCAATATACCCAGCTCCGCCGAGGACGATTACTTTCATAACAAAGTATCCTACATATTGTTGGTAGCGGAGGAGGGATTTGAACCCCCGACACATGGATTATGATTCCACTGCTCTAACCAACTGAGCTACTCCGCCAAAGTAAACAGATATCGTTTTTTAAGCTTTATATTACAAAAAGTCAAATAATTTTATAACAATGTTACAAAATTTTTCATTATTTTTTTTAGGCCGCTTTTTTGAAATGCGATTTCTATTTTATCCCCGTCAATCCTAACGATTATTCCCTCGCCGAAGCTTTCGTGTTTTACTTTTGCTCCAGGGCGCCAAGCAGATGCAGAATTAATAAAATTATCACGACTGCTGTTATTAATCTTTTGCTGCATTTGCTCTAAAGAAGGAGGCTTATAAATATCAGCAATGCTTTCTTTATCTAATTCTGAGATAAATTGCGAAGGCAGGTTTGATTGAATTTTACCATAAAGAAGTCTGTTCGCGCAAAAGCTTATAAAAACCTTCTCTTTCGCTCTTGTGATGGCAACATAAGCCAGTCTTCTTTCTTCTTCCAAGCCTTTTTGACCTTGCTCTAAAATAGCTCTTGAATGCGGAAATAAATTATCTTCCCAGCCGGGCAGAAAAACTGAGTTAAACTCTAACCCTTTTGCTGAATGCATCGTCATTAAAGAAACTTTATCTTCAATAACACCGTCTTTTTCAGTATTTTCTGATAGTAGTGAAACGTGCTCTAAAAAGTCCGTAAAGCCTTCAAATCCACTGCTTAATATTTCTAAAAGTTCATTAATATTCTCTAATCTTCCTTGTGCTTCAATCGAAT
>CAYWTE010000134.1:0-4013 GCA_964461145.1 uncultured Lactobacillales bacterium
GCTTCGTTAAAACTGGCAAGAGGAAGTTACGGGTAGTGTTTATATTATTTGACTATGATTTTATTTTATTGTAACCTCTACTATTAGGAGCTTTTAGTATATGAAATTATTTAAAGATTTTATCGTTTATTCTTTCTTAGCCTTGTTTTCTCTATTGTTTATAATAGAAAACTTATTTTTAATACAAATAAGATTTTTCCCTTATATTTGGCAAATGGGGTCAAAATTTGATAAAGAAATTTGGTCAATACATGGCGGGTTCTCTTCTTCTCAATGTATTAGAGGAAATATGCTGCATGATTTATTAACTAACTATCTTTATAAAGGAATGGATAGAAAAGATGTCGAAAATTTAATCGGGCATAATCCTGAAGATGATAAATATCATTCTGTTGATTATTATATCGGAGATTGTGACGGTATGGCATATTTAATTGTTACATATAATGAAAATAATAAATTGAAAGCTGTTAGCTATTTTGTGGAATATTAAAATGAAGAAAATATTAGTTATTATATCAATCCTTTTCGTTCTTGAAAATCTATTTTTTTTCTATAAATCTGAAATTGAAGAATGGTTTTTTGGAGATTATAAACTAGCTTGGAATGAAGGTAGAGTTTTTAATCAAAAAATTTGGCTACAAAATCCGACCGGTAATGCCAAAGATGAAAAATGTATTAGAGGTAAGATGTTGGCTAATTTCGCCAGAAAAATGCTATATGAAGGTATGTCTAAGAATGAGACTACTCTTATCCTTGGCGGAAATGGGATAACTTATGAAATTGGAGAATGCTTAAGTAAACGAGATAGGATAGTTTTTAGTTATGATGATGACAATAATCTAAAAACTAAAAAATATGAAATTATTTCTGAGCAAAAATAAAAGCGTTCTCATTATGTTCGATTTTTATTGACTTTAAATAATTTTTGTGTTATAAATATTGAGTCTTTTAATAGGGATTAGTATGTCTAAATGAAAAAGTATATTAAGTACATAATATTTATAACCATAGCTTTATTAACTTTAATTATTGTAAGCGGTTATTATTGCTTTGTTTATAAAGATATTTCTTGTTTATGTCATCAAGTTTCATTTAACTCTGAAACGTGGTTACAACATTCAGGTTTTGAAGCGGATTGTTCCAGAGGAATAATGGTTGATGATTTGCAAAACAATATTTTAGTAGGCAAAAATAAACAAGAAATATTAGAATTACTCGGTAAATCTCAAGATGAAATAAAGATAGATGATAATTTATCTTGTCTGCATTATTTTATAGGAGTTTGTTCTTTTAAAACTGCTATAAAAGCTGAATACGATAGATTAGCAGTATGTTTTGATAATCAAAATAATTTTGTGAAATCCTATATTATCAATTATTAATCCTTAGAATAAAGACAAGTATGAAACAGCTTTTAGGGCTGTTTTTTTGTTTTTAAAATTCATCAAAGGAGAAACAAAAAATGTCAAACTAAAGATAAATTAAGAATTAAGAGAGGCGAATGCTACTCCCATTATAAAAATATATATAATCGTCTGAATAGCATACCACATAGGTAGCATTATTATAATAGATATTATCCAATGAACTTTTTTGAAAATATAATCAAAAATTATAAAACTTAATATCGGTAATAATGGCAATAAAATTATAATTAATAATCCATTATGAGATGTAATTTTATTTGCATGAATAAACCAAAAGTTCTCAATAAATATTGAGAACCATAAATTAGTTATAAAGGTAATCCAATGTAAAACTAATAATTTTATATTCTTTTCTTTTTCAACCATAATCAAAAATTAACAGGAGGAACAAAAAATGTCAAACTTAAAAAAATATGAAATATTTCAAGGATTTGAAAATATTAATAAAAACAATACAGCTTATGAGCAAATTCTTGAGGGGATGTTTAACGAAATGCGTAATCGTTTAAGTGATGAAGATGCAAATAATCCAAATTATTTACGTTTTTATAATTTAGTAAAAACAGGAGGAAAGTGGGATCATAAGCCTAAACTTAAACAAATAGCTCCAAAATACAGCCATAAAACTAATCGCTATATAAAAGGAGAAATTAATCGACCTGCAACAATTTTTGCTACAAAAATTAAAGGAGATGATAATTATTTATATGATCATGATATTTGGGCTAATATTCATTATGGATATGCAGGAAGAAAAAGTAATTATAATAATAATCTTTTAAAATTTAGCTCTCAAGCCAATGATGTTGCAAGACTAGGATTTCCTGATAAAGAAGATACAGCAGCGGTAGAATTTGGAATTATGCTGTTTGATAAATATGGAGATAAAATCACAAAAGAAGCTCTTGAAAGAGAATTATTCGCTAATCGTGATAAATTTCGCCGTTACAAAAAAGAAGATTTAATTCCTAAAAATTCCAATCCGTTAACTCGCGATGTTTCTACTTGGTCAGAAGATGATATAAAAGATGTTATGAGAATGCCTGAATATAAATATGACAAAGGAATTAATAACAAAGTGAGAGATTATTTTGAAAAACGTTACCCTGAAAAAATAGATTCTACCGGCAGAGTTATTAATTCTTCCGGCGGGGGCGATGTTCATGTTTCAGGATATACCAGAATGGATGATGGAAAATCAGTTAGTGTCAGTGATTATTATCGCTCAAGACCTAATAGATAAAAATGAGCATAATTGAATTTTTTGGGGTTACCGCAAACGACGAAGCAAATACCCTTAGAACTCAATTTAAAACGGGACCTTCCGTACAAAGTATCTTATTCTTATGCTCGCATTTGCCGCAAAGACCCATTGCACAGCACATTTTTGCTTCATAAGAAAGATAATGAGGAAGCTTAAACTTTTCAGCCAAACTTAAAATCGCATCAAGCATAGGATTTGGCCCAATGGCATAAACCGCATTAAACTTAAATTTTTCAAGCAACGGTAGCAACGCATCGGTAACCATACCTTTAATTCCCATTGAACCGTCATTAGTAGTAATAATCGGTGTTATTCCTAATTTTTTAAATTTATCAATTAATATAACGTTACCTTCGCTTCTTCCGCCAAGAATAACTTGCGGCATAATGTTTTCTTTTAGCATTTTGCAAGCAAGCCAGCTAAGAGGTGCAGCGCCATAGCCTCCGCCGATTAAAACAGGACGGTTTAAGTCCGCACAAACCGGAAAGTGAGTACCAAACGGGCCTCTGATATAAATTTTATCCGTAACTTTAAGATTATGAATCTTTTGAGAAAAATCCCCGACATTTGCAATAGTGAGAGTAAAAGGCTCTTTATCAGCAACACAAAACGGCCTTTCATCAACATTAGGTATTGATGCCATAATAAATTGCCCGGGGAAAACATCGCCTAAATCATCGCCGATAAGCTCAAAAGATTTTATCTGCGCATTTTCAGTTATTATTTTTTTTATAATATATGGCTTTGGTAAATTATTCATTTTTAAGCGCTAACCCTCTGAATTGACTCAAACTTTTGTATCCTTTATTCATCATAAATCCGGCTAATTCTTTTTTAATATCATTAAATGCAGCCACACCTTTATAATAAAGAGCAGCGCTAATTCCCACTGCATCCGCTCCGGCAAGAAGAATCTCTGCTGCATCAAGACCGTTAGTAATTCCTCCTGTTCCGATAACCGGAACATTAGGCATTGCTTTTTTAATTTCATAAACAGCCCTAACTGCAACCGGCTTAATTGCATAACCTGAAACCCCGCCGATTTTATTAGAAAGCAAGGGCTTTCCTGAATCTAAATCAATCACCATGCCGGGAACAGTATTAATTGCCGTAATCCCGTTTGCTCCGGCATCAACCACAGCCTTAGCAATACTAACGATAGAAGGCACCATCGGCCCTAATTTTACAAACAACGGAATTTGGCAGACTTTTCGAACCGCTTCAACCACGCTTGCCGCAGCTTTTGGACTGGAAGTAAAACTTTCCCCAAATTCAGAATGCACATTAGGGCAAGAAATATTTAGCTCTAAAATTTTAGG
>CAYWTE010000135.1:0-2586 GCA_964461145.1 uncultured Lactobacillales bacterium
CCATTTATTATTACTACCGGTGCTAAGCCGCAACAACCTACGCATCTTACTTCCTGCAAGTGAAAAAGGCCGTCAGGCGTACTTTCTCCCGCCTTTACGTTTAATTCTTTTTCAAATTCCTGCAATACTTGCAAACCGCCTTTAAGATGACAAGCTGTTCCTTGACACGAAGATATAATTATTTTCCCCGGAGCTTTTAGCTTGAAGTAATTATAAAACGTTAAAACTTCATATATCCTTGCTAGCGGCACCCCTAAAAGGGAGGCTATTTCTAATGCATCTTCCCAAGGAATATAACCTTTGGAGTCCTGTATGTCGTGAAGTGCCATTATTAAAGAACCTCGCTTATTTTTCCATTTTATTGCTATCTTTTCTATTTCATTCTTGTTTTCTTCTTCAGACATTTCGTTCTCCTTAATAAAAATCCTTAAGCTCTCAAATTATATTTATTTTATAATTTTTCTCAAGATATAAATTGTTAAATGTTTATTTCTTCTATTTTAGGAAGTATTTTCTTCTTCCAACTATTAAAAGTTAAATTTCCACTATAATTATACAATATATCTCCTTTATTACTTAAAAGTAAAAGGTTTGGAATTTTATCTATTTTTAAGTCTTTTAGCGGATTATTATTTTTTGGAATGTATGCTAATCCATTATTAAAAATATCAGAAAACTGTTTAAGCCATTCTTTGCTTTCTGCTTCAGGTTCTAAAGTTATGCCTATTAAATTATATTTATCCTTAAATTTTGATAAAAACCTTATTTGATTTAAACAAGACCCGCAAAAAGGCAAAAAAACATAAACTAAAGTCGGCTTATTATCCTTTATAATAAATGATGCTGCCGTTAAATTGGAATTTGAAAAAATATAAGGATATGAAAATTTTAATTCTGAATTTTTTGTGTTTAACTGTTTTAATTTTTCTGAAGCAAATCCGCCGCTAAAGTACATATATGTTAAAAAACTAAAAATAATAATTATTCCGTATGTCGGAAAATATAATTTGAATTTCATATTTTTTCCCTTTACTCTTGTTTATACAATGAATACAAAATCTAAAAATAATTTTCAAGAGAATAGACGCGGCCTTTTATCTATATCCGACGCTTTCAAAAATAATGCCGTTCGAATCCTTGGTAAAAAAGGATTTATTGAAGTTGATATCATTTCTAAGTGGAACAATATTGTGGGGGATAATTTTGCGTCTGTAATAACACCGCTTAAAATTACCTTCCCTATTAATAAACGGTCTGAAGGAACTTTATTCGTTACCGCCCAAAACAGCTCTGTCGCTTTAGAAATTATGCACAAAAATTTAATTATTATCAGCAAAATAAACTCCTTTTTCGGATATAACGCCGTTACTAAAATAAAAATTATTCAAGATACTTAAATTTTTGCGCTTGAGTTGTTATTTAAAATAATATAATCCTTTTTTATTAATGATTTTATATTTCAAGGAGAGTAAATGTTGAAAAAAAATGTTCTGTTTATAATGGCTATTATTTTAGGAGTCGTAATATCTAAGAACTCTTTATGTGCACCAAATTTAATTAAAGAAGACTCTCTTGGCTACCCCAATGCTCCCATAACTATTTATGAATTTACTTCATTTTCTTGCGGTCATTGCGCTCATTTTCATAAAGAAGTAATACCTCTTATTGAAGCAAATTATGTTGAAAAAGGGCTGGTTAAATTAATATTTTCCGATTACCCTATGTCCTCAAGCCCGAAAACTTTAGCTGCAAGTATGCTGCTTAAATGTATTCCAGAAAAATCTGCCCCAACTTTTATATCTTTGTTATTTGAAAACCAAGAAAAATGGTTCGAGCAAAAAAATAATGATATTGCTTATAATTATGCTATGCTTAGCGGACTTAAAAAATCTCAGATAAACGACTGTCTTAAAAATAAAGAATTATTAGCTCAAATAATGCAAAAAAAAATAGATGACGATAAAAAATATAATATTAACGGTACGCCAACTTTAATAATTGTTTATAAAAATGAAAAACCTATAACCCTTGAAGGTGCTCGCCCTTATTCTTTAATAGCTCAAGTGTTAGATAAACTGTTAGAAAAAAAATAGTAATGATACTTTTAAACTAGGCTTGACACGAACAAATTTAATATTTATCATCGCCGAGGATTGAAAAAATAAATGCAGAAGCAAAATAAAAACAAAGAGTTAAATGAAGATTTAACCAAGCTGCAAAATAAAATTCAAGGGATTAAAAATGAACTTGAAGGCAAAAATGCTTCTGACTTTAATAAAAATCAGGTTTCCGGATTTGCTATGGGAATGAGAGTTATTACAGAGCTCGTTTCCGGCCCGATAGTTGGAGCAGGCATTGGCTTTTTGCTCGATAAACTTCTTAATTCCGGAAAAGTATTTTTAATTATTTTTATTTTGCTTGGCGGTTTTGCAGGTATATATAATGTATATAAATTCGCTAGAAATTTGGAAAATAACGACGATAATACGGGAGAATAAAATTGTCAGCTAACCCTTTAGAACAATTTGAAGTTAAAACAATTATTCCTATAGAAGTAAACGGCATAGATATTTCCTTTACTAATTC
>CAYWTE010000135.1:2686-4003 GCA_964461145.1 uncultured Lactobacillales bacterium
CCTTTTAGTTTAACTGTCCGTTTGGTCGCAAATATGACTGTTGGGCACGTTATGCTTGATATTATTGCAGGATTTGTTTTGATGGTCGGAGTTGCAGGGGCTTTTGCTCCGATAATTTTTAACTCTTGTATCATTGCTTTTGAGTTTATGGTTGCGTTTATTCAAGCTTTTATATACACAGTGTTAACTTGTGTGTATTTAGGCGAGTCCCTACACGACCATTAGTTTTTGGTAACTAACTTTGTTTATTTTTAAGAAAGGAAATTAATATGACAGACATAGTTCAAACCGCAGCTGAAGTAGTTTCTAACCCTGGAATAGCCGATGCAGCAAAATATATCGCAGTTGGTATCTGTGCTATTTCAATGATGACTGCAGCTTTAGGCGTTGCAAAAATTTGGAGTACCATCATTGATACAGTAGGTCGCAACCCTACAGTTAAAAAAGATGTTAGCTTGTTCGGCTGGGTAGGTTTTGCTACTGTTGAAGCTATTGCTCTTTATGCTTTAGTTTTAGCTCTATTAATTATGTTCGTTTAATTATAGCAAAAAAAATTAAGGCCGGGATAAAACTCGGCCTTATAAATCTTTTAATTATAGTTATCAAAAGGAACTTTTAATATGCCTCAACTTGACCCTTCTTCTTATCCTTCACAAGTATTTTGGCTTGTTTTATGCTTTTTTACTATGCTGTTTTTAATGGCTAAAATAGTTCTTCCTAAAATAGCGCACGCTATTGAAGCACGCCAAAAAATTATGTCCGATAATATTTCTGAAGCTGAAGAGTTTAAAAAAGAAGCTGATAAAATCTTTCAAGAATATAATGACGTCCTCTCAAAAGCTAAAGATGAAGCCGCTGCTATAATCTCTAAAGCTAGAGATGAAATTGCTGAATATACCGAAAAAAAAGAGGCTGAGGTCAATCTTAAAATCGCTAAAGATATTGATGAAAGCGAATTAAAAATAGAAAAAATGAAAAAAGAAGCCTTATCTGATGTTAAAAATATTGTACTCGATACCGCCCTTGAAACTTGCAATAAAATTGTAGGTATTAATATAGAAAAAGATAAAGCACAAAAAATTATCCAGAATATTACAGGAGCTTAAAAATGATTATTTCCACAGCATTAGCAAATGAACCCGCTGCAAGCCATATAGTTCATAAATTTTATGAAGACCCTTTGTTTTGGGTTGGAGTTTCTGTTTTAGTATTTTTGACCTTAACGTTTAAAGCTATGATTGGCGCAGGGAAAAATATGCTCGCTTTAAGAATAGTTTCTATTAAAGATAAAATCGATGAAACTAAAGACCTTAAAGA
>CAYWTE010000136.1:0-4000 GCA_964461145.1 uncultured Lactobacillales bacterium
AAATAAACTTTGAGCCGGCATATCGGCGTATATCCATTATTTGCAGGATATTATCTAAATTTTCAAGCTCTTCATCAATATCTGATTCTATTACTAAAACGCTACTTAAAGTAAGGACTTTTATCTTCTTTAAATGTAAAATTGCAGGATAAATTAAATTTTGATGATAAGGAGGGTCTAAAAAAACTAAATCTTGTTCTTTTAGCCCTTCTTTTATTTGAAAAATATCTTTATTAATAATTTTGCAGTTTTCTGCCTCTTTAATGCCGTTTAAGTTGCTTTTTATAATTGAAGCGGCTTCCTTTGATTTTTCAACAAAAACAACCTCTTTTGCCCCTCTTGATAAACTTTCTATCCCTAAAGCTCCGCTGCCCGCAAAACAATCTAAAACTTTAATATCTTTAATTTTTATATGTGAATTTAAGATATTAAATATCGATTCTTTAGCTATATCTAACGTTGGGCGAATTATATTGTTGCCGTTTAAGCTTTGCAATTTCTTACTGCGATATTTGCCGCCGATTATGCGCATTTATAACAAATTTCCGAGCTGCTCTTTTAATATTTTTTGCGGGACTTCTCGGATTTCGCCTTCTTTTAAAGCTCCTAGTTGAAAAGGGCCATAAGATACTCTTATTAATCTGGTTACTATTAAATTTAAGCTTTCAAAAATGTTCCTGATTTCACGATTTTTACCTTCGGTTAAATAAACCATAAGCCACGTGTTGCTGCCTTTTTCTTGCTCAACTTCTGCTTTTATAGGGGCATATTTTATCCCTTTATATGTTATCCCTGCCGCCATTTTACTAATTTTCCCATCGGTTATATCCCCGTGAACCCTGACTTTATATCGTCTTATCCACCCTAATTTCGGGCTTTCTATCTTACCTGCTAAGGTTCCGTTCGTCGTTAGCAAAAGCAAGCCTTCGGTGTTATAATCTAATCTTCCAACACTTACTACACGAGGCATATTTTGCGGCAAAATATCAAAAATAACTGCCCTGCCCTTTTCATCTTTATTACTCGTGATGTAGCCTTTAGGCTTATTAAAAAGCCAGAGCCTTGTAAATTCAGGCTGATTTAAGATTATGCCGTCAACTTTAACCTCATCTTCTGCTGAAACGTTAAATGCCGGAGTATTCACAATTTTGCCGTTAACTTTAACTCGATTTTCCAAAATTATCTTTTCAGCATCTCGTCTTGAACAAAAACCAGAGCTTGCCATAAATTTTGCGATTCTTTGTACTTCTTTTTCCATAGCTTTAATTAAAACTAAAAATTAACACAATGCAAGTATATTAATTATATGGATAAATTTATTGATAGTTTTGCTGAAATGTTAGCCGCTGAAATAGGTGCGGCTAAAAACACTATTTATGCTTATAAAGCCGATCTCAAAGCTTTCTCCGCTTTTATTAATAAAAATATTAATGAAATTTCCGATAATGATATTAAAAATTATTTGAGTAAAATAAAGCAAGATAATAAATCTCCTAAAACCCAAGCCAGAATAATTTCAACCTTAAAACATTTTTTTAATTTTTTATTGAGCGAAAAGTATATTAAATATAATGTTTGTGAAAAAATAGAGGCTCCTAAACTCGGTAAACCCCTACCAAAGCTCCTTTCTCGAAATGAAATCGTAAAACTTGAAAATACAGCGGAAAAAAGCAATAATCTTCGCTTAAATGCTATTTTAGAATTACTCTATGCAAGCGGTATTCGAATTTCTGAAGCTTTAACTTTGAAAATAAACTCTATTAATAAAAATAACAATACTTTAACAGTGCTAGGCAAAGGAAATAAGGAAAGATGCATTCCTATCTGCCAAAAAGCCATTAATGCTATTAATAATTATATTCCTTTTAGAAATGATTTCTTGCCGATGAAAAGCCTTAATAATAATTTTCTATTTCCTTCAAAATCTAAAACTGGGCATTTTACCAGAGATGGTTTTTTTAAATCTCTTAAAAAATTAGCCTTAAATTCCGGAGTTGATTCAAGAAAAGTTTCTCCTCACGTTTTAAGGCATTCTTTTGCTTCTCATTTAATTGCTAATAACGCTGACTTGAAATCCGTTCAGCAAATGCTCGGGCATTCCGATATAACTACTACAGAAATTTACACGCACTTATTAGATGATAAAATAAAAGAAGAAGTTAATAAAAATCACCCGCTTGCTAATATTATAATTTCAAAATAAGCTCTAATTCACCAGATTCAAAAAGCTTTCGAATATCGTTGCCTGCCCCTACCAGTTTTTTATTCACAAAAAGCTGAGGGATATCTTTGCTGCCGGTTAATTTTTCCAGCTCCTCATATAATGTCGGCTGCTCTAAAATATTAAAGTACTTATAATCCTTATCTAAAGCACGCAAAATTAAAACCGATGAGGCAGATTGTCCACATTCAGGATACATCGGCGTTCCTCTTATAAATAATACTATCCTTTGTTCT
Organism: uncultured Lactobacillales bacterium; assembly: GCA_964461145.1. Taxonomy (GTDB): domain Bacteria; phylum Pseudomonadota; class Alphaproteobacteria; order CAYWTE01; family CAYWTE01; genus CAYWTE01. Next base: position 2,458 of record CAYWTE010000136.1, read on the forward strand.
GAAAGAACGTTATCTAATAAATTTTCCATATTTTTTACTTTTTAAAAATTTTTACTTAATGTTAGGAGTTCTTTGTTATATATTGTTCAATGTTAAAACAAATTGCAAGAGGTTTTTATGGGAGATTTGACGCTTAAAACTTTTTCCGGACAAAATATGAAAAAGCATTTTAAAAAAATGCTCGCCGGAAATTATTATGATAATGAAGATAATAGCGGTCATATTTCTGCTTATTTTAATTACTCTTTACTTATATCTTTATTCTTGATTTTTAACTTTATTATATTCTTATACTCAGGTAATTACCCTATTATGAAAAACGGCTTCTTTTCTAATGAAGCTATAATTATTTTCCTTTTTATTACCTGTTTTAGCTTTTTCTTATTTTTTCTTATTTCTTTTTCTAAATGGTTAATCAGAATAATCGGCTGTATTATTTTTGCATATATACTTTTATGCTCTTTGGAAAACTACTATGTTTACTCTATCAGCGATATGCTTAGTAATATCACTGGGGTTAATTTTTTGCCTTTGAATAATTTTTATTTATCTATAATAATTACTCTTTTTATATTTATTAATACTGAAAAATTTTTTATACAGCCTATAACTATCGTAATAATAGCCCTACTCGGCAGTTCGGCTTATTTTATCTATAAAAATAATTATAGCGCAGGGAATTTATTTTATTCATACAGCAATGATAATAAACTGATAACTAAAGATATTTCTTATAATTCCGAAAACCCTCCTTTGAATTTTATATATCTTATGCTAAATGGACATACCAGTTTAGCTAACTTGATTTTTGAAGAAAAAGTAGGGTTGAGAGCCCCTAATTCTGCCCCTAATAAAAATGAAAATAATTCCAGCTATTATAATTATATATCCGGTTTCTATAATAAATATAATTTTTCTCTTTACCCTAATTTATATGCTCCTGCAAACGGCTCTGTTTTTGATTCTATGGCGGCAAACCTTAATTATGACAAAATAACCGATAATACCGTTAAAAATCCCGGTGAATTCATTAGCTCTCCTGTGGTTTACGGCTACACTAAAAGCGGCATTGATTCTAATATCAGAAAAACTTTAACTAATAATTCTTTGTTCGAAATGCTTAAAAATATGTCCTTTAATATTAACGTATATCAAAGCGATGATATAAATTTTTGCGAAGGTGCAGGAAAAGATAAAATATATAAATGTAAAACTTATATCACTAAGTTCGGAAATTTAAGTAATAACTCTATGCCTGTTGAAGAAAAAATTGTTGTATTGTTAGATCTTTGGCTCTCTTCTTTTAAAAATTTTGATAACTTCGCTTTATCTATAAGAAAAAAAATAGAAAAAAATCTAGCTATAGATTTAAGTGAAATGCCCATAATAGGAAATAGGGTTGAAAATATATCACCTCTGGTTCAACCTATTATTTTAGATGACCTTAAAAAAGATATTTTAGAAGCTCCCGCAAATACTTCTAATGCCTATTTCGCTTATATAAATTTACCGGGGGATACTCTCGTTTTTGATAAATACTGCA
>CAYWTE010000137.1:0-3991 GCA_964461145.1 uncultured Lactobacillales bacterium
AGGAACAAAGGGGTTTTATAACAATAGAAATTATTTTAATTTCTTGTTTTCATAACTCCTTTTTCCTTATAATTTAATGGAATTCCATATTATGAGAGTTAAACGGCGGATTACAAGTAATAAACCCTTTAACATTTTTGCAAGTAATATTATTGACGGTTTCCGGAGGAATAATAATCATATCGGTAGGCAGAAGTTCAATAATTTTGCCTGTTTCAGTTTCGATAGTCATTGAGCCTGAAAATATATAAAATTGTTCATAAGTATTGTGCATAATTTTGCCGAGCCAAATGCCGCTACCTTCGATATAAGCTCCGTCAATAGGGCTGTCATCATAAGTACCGTTACGGTAACCATATACGAATAAATTTTCATCAAGCTGTTTTTTGTGGGCACGTTCTAGAGAATATTTATGCATTTCCCCCTCCGTTCATTCTTTTTATATTTTAATTATTTATAATGAAAAAAGCAAATATTTTTATAAAAAAATTAAGAGAGATAAAAATTAATTCACCTCTCTATTAAGAATTAGATTTTTTTAACAGCCTCCTCTAAATCAGAAGCAGCTGTATTCATATCATAAACCAAAGAGCGATTAATGCCGTATCTCCTCATATCCTCAGCAATACTGATAATTTTCCCGACATTAATACGAATGTTAGAAATAACGTTATAAGGTATATCGTTATTCTGCCGATGGTTATAGATATAATTGTACCTCAGCCCAGTGATATCTTCAACTGCATCAATAAAATCATTTAATCTTTGAGCAGTGTTTGAAGTAAGATATAACTTTTTCGAGTTATAATTCTCTGCCTCCCACAACTTATCATAAAGCGTTATTTTGCTGTCAATGATATAGTCTAGGTCAGAATCATAATTATAATTGCTTTCATCATATCTAACCTTATAATTCGGCTTAACATAAGCATTATAGCCGGTTCCTGAAGATGAATAAGCATAATCATCATCATAATAATAACGATAATTATAATCATCATCATCATCATAATCATAATCATGGTCATAATCATAGTCATAGTCAACTACATATGCAGAATAATAATTCTCATTACTACCCGAAGGTATGTAATAAGGAACCCCTCCTGCATAAGTATAGCTGAAAGCCATACAAGGAGCAGCAAAAGCCCCAACCATAAGCAGCGTCAAAAAAGCTGCATAATAAAAATTTTTATCCATGTTAATCACTACCTGAAAAATATTATACTAAAAAAGCAAATATGTCAAATCACAAAAAGAAACACAAAAAACTTGCAAAAAACATAACGAATGCTAATATTTGTTAAATTAAAATAAGGAAGCAGCTAAATGACCGATTATAAACAAACAATAACCAGACGTAAAAGCCGCAAAATAATGGTGGGGAAAGTCGCTATAGGCGGCGATTCCCCAGTATCAGTTCAGTCGATGACGAATACGAATACGGCAGACGTAAAAGCAACAGTTGAGCAAATTAAAAGAATGGAAAATGCGGGGGTTAATATTGTCCGCAGCTCTTGCCCTGATGAGGATTCAACTAAAGCGTTAAAGGAAATTATAAGGCAAATCAATGTCCCGATGATAGCGGACATACATTTTCATTATCAAAGAGGAATAGAGGCTGCCAAAAGCGGTGCAGCCTGCTTACGAATTAACCCCGGCAACATTGGTGGGCAAGATAAAGTAAAAGAAGTTGTAAAAGCAGCAAAAGATTATGGCTGCTCAATAAGAATCGGTGTTAATGGCGGCTCGCTGGAAAAAAAGCTTTTAGAAAAATACGGCAAATCTTGCCCTGAAGCGATGGTTGAAAGCGCCTTAACCCAAGCAAAAATGTTAGAGGACGAAGATTTTCGTGAATTTAAGATATCGGTAAAATCATCAAACACAATGATGACGATAGAAGCATACCGCCTGCTTGCAAAATCTTGCGATTATCCTTTGCACTTAGGGGTAACGGAAACGGGCAACGTTAGAGCAGGCATAGTAAAATCAGCCATAGGCATCGGCTCACTGCTGCGAGAGGGAATAGGGGACACACTTCGGGTTTCGCTCACAGCAGAGGTGGAAGAAGAAGTTAAAGTCGGCTTTGATATTTTAAGGACATTAGGACTTTATAATCAAGGAGTTAACATAATTTCTTGCCCTACTTGTTCAAGAACGAGTTATAACTTAATTCCGATAGTAAATGAGATGGAAAAAAGATTGTCAGACATTAAGGAGCCCTTAACAGTTGCAATAATGGGCTGTGTTGTTAACGGTCCGGGAGAAGCACAAGGGGCAGACATAGCTTTAGTCGGTGGCACGGAAGATTATAATTTTATCTACATTGGCGGCGAGAGAAAAGAAAAGGTCAAAAAATCTCAAAGTGCAGATGCTTTAGAGGAAGAGGTAAGGAAATTAATCTCTAATCTTGGATAATTTGCTTAAGATTTTATTTTTAATATCGAATATCAGATTGTTTTTTGCAACCTGTACTTGCGGAAGATGAGAGATGCAAAGAGCTCCGGCAAAAACTATTTTTGTGTTAGGAGAACAATCTAATATCTCAAATATTTTAGAATCCAAATGATTTCCTTGAAGGATTGTTTCATTAATCGTTTGATTAACCTCAGTTAAATTCAGTCCTGAGTTTATAAAATCATCGCTTATTACTTGAGTATGAAATTCATCATTATCTTTTATAAAATTAAAAGAACCTTGCCCGCTAGCCTTAACGGAAGATGTTATACCATTTTTTGAAGCGGTTTTTATAGAGATATCATAAGAGTTTGTAATTGGATTAATTGTCATACTATTTTATGCCTTTTTGTTAATAACGGCGATACTATGCACTAAAAAAACAAAAAAACAAGCATTTTTTAGCTATTTTGCAAATTTTTTATACTCCCCACCCTATAATAAAAGAGCTAAAAGGATTTACCCTTCAGCTCTCTTATATTTTTTTGCTTTGTATGCATCGATTTTGTCCATTATCGGAGCGATTATCAAAAAAATTGATAAAAAGGCAGCAACGAAAAACAATGCCGGAGCAGCTCCTAAGATCAAAGTTTTAAAAGCGGCTTCTTTATTTCCTAAAACAATAAACATAAGGAAAACGAAGGTGCTTCCAAAGAGATACAAAGTAATAATTTTAAATGTTTCGTCTGTGTAATTTTTACAAAATATCAAAGCGAAAGCAATAATGACGGCCATAGTAATAATTATAACAGTCATAACGCTCAAAGTTATAGCAATCGTAAAGATTACAAACATAAAAATAACTAGAGCCATAAATGTTAAGGCAAAACGTGCCTTTTTAACAAAATCTTTATCCATATACTTTCACCGAGCATACAAGATAAAGCATTTTTTCGCATTGTCAAGATTTTTGTCTACAAAAGTTAATTTTGTTTCAAGTATTGTAAATTTTTATTAAAATCATAATATCCCATACAAGGACCAAAGCAAATATTACCATAAAGTTTACATTTTTTGCAAGGAGTAGGAGGTATAGCATTATTAAAGAAATACTCATACTTATCGTTAATTTCTTTAAATGCAGCGAGCATAGTTTCTTTATTTATTTCATCAAATTTAGTATAAATAAATTCACTACAACAATAGCAGCCTCTTAGAGTTTTATCGGGATAGAAAGAAAAGATTTTGTTTTGTTTATTATTTCCACAACCAAAAGATTCCTCATCAAGGTTTTCAGCTAGATATAATAACTTTTCTTTATCTTTATTGAATAAGCAGCAAAATAAACCGCAATCTGCACCTGTTCTAATATTTTTTTCAACCCCCCATTTAATAAAACTTTCTATTTGAGACAAATAAACATCTTTATTTTTCATTATTTGATTAAGGCCTTCATTATGGCCGAAAGCTGCATTAGGGACGCTAACCCTTATTTTATAATTATTATAGAGCGAAGCAGGAACCTTTGAAAAGAAATTCTCATAAAAAGCGTTAAGAATATTCTCGTAATAAGAGAAATCGAACAGCGTAGAGC
>CAYWTE010000138.1:0-1677 GCA_964461145.1 uncultured Lactobacillales bacterium
TTTGAAATTTTCTGCGAAAAATTTAATATAATTCCTAAAAGAACTATGATGTTCGAAGATTCTCATAAAAACTTAGAAACAGCTAAAAAAGCCAGAAAACTTCAGTGGGGCGAAATGAAAGGTTTTGCTCTTACGGCTTTGAGGCTTTATCCTTCGTCTAAACACTTTTATATGTTCTCTGAAGAAGCGCAAAAAACAGGGGTGCCTTCTAATGAAGAGCTCTTAAAAGTTATGAACAAAATGCCTGATGTTGATATTGCTGGGTTTGAAATTACTTCAATGATTAAAAAAGTGCTGCCGAATATATCGCAAAAATATAGAGTAAAGACTCCGCTCATAAAGCCTGAAAAAGAAACTCAGCCGGTTTATGATGAAATAGATTATGATACGGCTTCTCATTTTGCATTAAATCCGCATAAAGAACATATAAAAGCAATTACGGTTTCTTCGCAAATGCCTTCAACTGTGGCGGTCGCGCCAATTTTTGCAAATATATTTAATCAACATACAAGATAAGCCTTTTATTTACTTCTTGTTAAATAATTATCATTTATAGTCGAAAGGTTATGAGTGAAATAATTATAAATAATAATGTTAACGTTAATGATATCAATGAATGGGTGTTTGATGTTGATGATACCCTTTATAGTTTCGATTGCGGAATAGATAAACAAATTAAAAATAATATTCTTAGCTTTTTATGTGGATATTTTGATATTCCAGAAAATGAGGCTAAAAAGCTGCAAAATCATTTGTATGAAACCTACGGAACAACAGTCAGAGGGCTGATGATAGAGTATGAAAGCGACCCTCGGGAGTTTATGGAAGAGGTTCATTCTAATATCGATTATTCTGAAATTTTACCTAATCCTGAGCTTAGAATGCTGATTAAAAATCTTCCCGGCAGAAAATTTACTTTTTCTAATGGGCCTAGAAATCATATGTTTAAAATCTTAGAAAAATTAGAGGTTTTAGATGCTTTTGACGGGTTTATGGCAACGGAGGATACTTATTTTATTCCTAAACCTGAAATTCAAACTTTTAATGAACTTATTAAAACTTATAAAATTTTACCGCAAAAAAGTTTTATTTTTGAGGATTCTTTAAGAAATTTGCAGTATCCTTTCGGGATAGGATTTAAAACTTTTTGGATTAGGTATCCTAATTCAAAACATAAAAATGTTATAGGTATTCCTGAATATTGTGATATAGCTTGTGATAATATAAATGTAGCATTAAAAAGTTTAGAACAGTTGAAGAAACAGGAGGTTTGATTATGAGTGAATATGATGTTTATAAACCAGTTATCGAAAAAGCCTTCGGGGAACAAGAAAATATTACGTCAAAAACAAAAGGTGAGGTTAGAGAGGCAATTTTAGAGGTTATAAAACAACTTAATGCCGGCAGAATTAGAGTGGCTCAAAAAATTGACGGTAAATGGATTACTAATGAATGGATTAAAAAAGCTATTATTCTTTATATCAAGATTAAGGAATCTGTGATATTTAAAGGTGCGCCTAATCAGCCTCTGCGTTCAAATGCTTATTGGTTTGACAAGATTCCGCAAAAATTTGCAGGCTGGGATGCCGATAAATTCATTAAATACGGGATTAGAGCCGTTCCTAACTGTATGGTAAGGTATGGTTCATTTATTGCGCCAAAAACGGTTCTTATGCC
>CAYWTE010000138.1:1777-3967 GCA_964461145.1 uncultured Lactobacillales bacterium
GCTGTGATTTCTATGGGCGTGTTTATCGGTAAGTCAACAAAAATTATCGACAGAGAAACAGGGGAAGTTTTTTACGGCAGAATTCCGGCTTATTCCGTTGTTGTTCCGGGGACTTATCCTTCTTCTATTGCTCCTTCGGACGGCTCTCCTGCTCCTAATCTTTATTGCGCCGTTATCGTTAAAAAAGTTGACGCAAAAACCAGAGATAAGGTTAAACTGACCGATTTACTCAGGGAAAATTGAAATTTGTTACAATTTTACAACAGTAGCATAAAAAAATGATTATTATTTGCTCTTTTTGTTTTTTGTAACTTGTTTTGCTGATTTGAAAAGTGTAATTTTTAAAAAATTTATTTGATATTTTATAAGGAAGATTAAGATGAAAAAATATTTATTATGTACGGTTTTTGGTTCAGTAATGATGGCTAATGCTGTTTTTGCAGGAGAAGTAGTGATGAGTGATGATTTAAATAGTCCTCTTTATCTTCCGGCAAAAGGACAATTGGCTTCAGAAACTCAGTTTACTTATAATTCAAGTAAAGGTTCGGCTATTTTTAACGGGGCTAAAAACTATGAAGCTGATACAAACTCATATTCGTTATCAGAAAATCTATATTATAATTTTACAGGGAATTTAGTGCTTGGTCTAGGGTTATATGCTGTAGACGGCAATACTACTTATGATTATGTAAACGCTGCAACACCTGATAAAAATATTGGGGAAAAAGGCCTTGATAATCCTGATATTATGCTTATTTATCGCGCTATTGATAATCGCTGTTTGTGTGAAGGCGAAAATAATCCTACAGGATATATTGTTGATTTGTTGGCAGGGGTTACTCCGGATCTTATTACAGAAAAATCAGGGAATGTTTCAAAAGACAGCAACGGAGTTGGTGTAGATGGAAACGTTTATTCTTTAGCGCTACGCGCAGGGAAAGACTTTTCTTTATCAGATACCCTTCAAGGATATGTTATATATAAGTATATTGATGATGAGAAATCTACAGAAGTAATGACCCAAGATAAAACGGAAGTTGATGAATATTCAAAAATGATACTTGGTACCGAATATCAGCATAGATTTAATGAAAAATGGTCAGTTAATGTAAATCCTGAGGTATCATTTGGTCTTAGTGATACGGAAGTTACAGAAAATAAAGTATTTCAATATGAATATTCTTCAGGAACAGTAGGATATATCGGGCTTAAGGTTAATTATAATTTAATCCCGCAAAAAGCATCGGTGAGTTTAGGCTATGGCTATTCAAAATATATAAATTCTTCGGAAAGAAAATATAATACAGGAAAATTAACGATAGAAGATGATAATTCTCATGACTTTTCTTTAAACTTTAAATATATATTCTAAAAATATTTTAATTGCTTTTTACTTTAGACACTGCTTTTTGGCGGTGTCTTTTTTTATCTTTTTAGTGGATAAGTTCTTGTTTTTAGAATCTTTTGTTAACCTTTTTGTTGTACAATCAAACAAAATTTTTATAAAAGTTGCCATCCGTCTTCGCAAAAGCTTTGATGTGACTAGCGCTTTAATATAAAATAAGAAAATTTAAAAGGCTGCCATTTTTTTGCCACAATTGGCGTGTAATGTTAAAAATAAGGTAAAGTTTATTTTAGGGAATAAGGGGCAAAAAAAATGGGTACGCAAATTGTAAGGTTAGGAATTTACTTAATCGTGGTTATGGAAAGCGATTTAATGTAAAGCACAATCTCAAATCAATGCGTAAGCGTTGAGAACAGGATTAATTAAGCAAGCTACTTAAAGGGAGACGAGAAAAAATGAAGATTAAAAAAATAGGAACAGCATTAATTGCTTCAGCTTTTATCGGAAGAATAATATTGCAGCCTGTAACGGCATTAGCGGCAAATCCTGGAGATTATGCAAATTGTGATGGCTTTAGCCGAGATGATATCTACAATATGCTTAATAATGCAGGATATACCGATTGGTATGATCCTATTTTAGGTACTTTAGGTTTGGGGATAACGGTAGCCACATTTTTTACAGGTGTAGGGGAGCTACAAGCTGGGGCTCGAGTTGTTCCTGCAGCTATAAAAGCAGGAGTTAAATCTGCTAAACCATTGATAACGGGAACGGGTAAGAATACAGCAATTGTTGCTAGAAAGTTTACGATGGGAGCTCCTAGCGGCATAAGAACAGATGTTATT
>CAYWTE010000139.1:0-3964 GCA_964461145.1 uncultured Lactobacillales bacterium
AAAAACTCCCTTTTTTCTTGCTCGGCTTTTGTATTGAGATTTTTCATCTCTTCCATCATATTTTGGATTTCCATATTTTTATTAGCTATAGCTTCTTTTTCCATTTCTTTTTCATAACGCTGATACTGAATACAATTTTGCGGCATATTATTACTATTATAAATAGCAGTAGCCATACGTTCACAACTGCTGTATCCGCAACAATTACAATTATAATGTCTATCCGCATCTGTAACTTTATGCATTTGATTGTAAATTTCGTTTATCTCATTTATACTTGGAATCTTAACATTTAATTCGTGAGCTTTACTTGAATAATGGCGAATAAAATCTTGCCATTTAAGATTCTTATCACACCAATTAGCAAAAAAATAAGCTCCTTTTTTGGAAGTATTTTTATCAACTGCATTATTTTTTAAATCATTCCCCATGCTATCAATATCATCTAAAGAATGCTTATTACAAGTCGCTGTACCTTTATTACAACCAAAATCACAATTAAGAATATCAACCACAACAGGAACAGGTTTATTAGATTTTCTACGCTTTGAGTAATCCTTTAAATATCCATAAGCATGCTTTGGCCCTTCTATTTGCCTTACCCATAAATCATCAGTATATAAAGCAACGTTTTCTTTAAGCCCACCCGGACGGCTATAAACTAAACCTGCCCCACAATAAGGAGCATTTTCAAAATCAGCCTCTGCAAAAGAAAAGATATTTATTTTATTTTTATCAATATATTCATTTATCTTTTGATAAGTTATATTATAAGAAACAAGACCATTAGTATTATGATCATCAATTTCATTTTTCTTCGCAATACAAGGAGATAAAAATGCCAATTTCCCTGAATAATTTTCATATTTTTTCATATAAACTGCCGTACACATCATCGGCGAATGTATAGGAGATAAATCGCTAATTAATTCCGGCATATGTCTTTCAATAAAATTGACAATTGCAGGACAAGGTTGAGCAATAACAGAATCTTTTCCGGTTTCTTTAATTGCTTTTAAATATGCCCAAGTAGTAATATCCGCCCCGAAAGAAACGTCATAAATTTTATCAACACCTTTTGATTTAAAAAATCCGAGCAATTTCTTCCAATTATCAAAATTAAATCTAACTGCAGGAGCCGCAATTATAGAAATTTTATCTCCTTTTTCAAGGTCATTAAAGAACCTTTCCGTATCATCTAAAAAATATCTGGCATTATGCTCGCAAGCTTTGATGCACTCACCGCATTCGATACAAACATCAGAATTTACAACACTTACAGAATGACCGCTTTCATTAAGATATGTTTTATTTGCATCAACCGGACAAACATTAACACAACGATTACAGCCAACACAATTTTCAGGATTAACATTAATAATCTGCATTTTAACTCCCCAGTAAAAATTTTTTTAAATTAAAATAAATATATTCTTTTTTATTTTTAAAAAAATAAATAATTATAAGTTATTGATTTTTGTGGATATTTTTACAATTTAGAGTTTATTTTAATTTTCATTCATATATTTTAGAAATTTATTTTTACCATCTACCAGAACGCATTTTGGATTTATGGTTTTATCAGCGAGTTCAAAGCCTATTACAATAATTTCCTCGCCTTTTTTAATTAAATGCGCTGCTGCCCCGTTAACACAAATAACGCCGGAGTTTTTCTGACCTTTTATAATATATGTTTCCAATCTAGCGCCGGAAGTATTGCTGACCACGAGAACTTTTTCACCTGCCATAAGCCCTGTTTTATCAAGCAAATCTTCATCAATTGTAATACTTCCGACATAATTAACATTAGCTTCAGTAACAATAGCTTTATGAATTTTAGCGTGCATAAACCAGCGCATAAGATAAAAACTCCGAAAAATAATAAATAGATGGTGCGCCCTAGACGACTCGAACGTCTGACCCACAGCTTAGAAGGCTGTTGCTCTATCCTGCTGAGCTAAGGGCGCAAAAATACATACAAATATTACCAACACATATGGCTGGTCGGGGTAGACAGATTCGAACTGCCGGCATCCTGCTCCCAAAGCAGGCGCTCTACCAGGCTGAGCTATACCCCGATATCAAAATCGAGATTAAAATACATTATTTTAAATATTTTGCAAGCCAAAAATTTCATCACCAACATTTATTTTATATTTTTGAGCAGCTCCGCCATTTATTTCAATAACAAAATCTACCTCTCCAAGATTTATTGAAGTTTCATCAAAAGGCGTGCAATTTCTTTTAATAATCTTTATTTTACCGTTAATATCGGTACCTATCATATCAAGAGAAATTTTAGTATCCTTCATCCACATTGAAACGGGATTTTTCCTATCTCTAAAATCGAAAATCATTCCGCAAGTATCACAAAGGATTTCTCTAAACATCAGTCCTCTTGCCTTTTGCACTGTACTTTTAGCCATTTCCACAGTAAATACATATTCTTCATTATTACTGTTTGCAATAGTAATAAGCGTCTTTTTCTGAGCAAATGCTAGCGTTGGAAACAAGGAAATTATTAAAATGAAAGATAGTATTGTTTTCATATCAAATATCCACTTCTATTGGTAAAGGCGCATTAAACATAGGACTTTTATACATTTTAACAAAAAAATCTCTTCTTTGTTTTGTTGTACAAATATCCTTAAAGTAACACTTATCACAATCAGGACATTTTGGCAACGGATGTAATTCAAAAAAAGCATCTATACTATCAAGTCCACTGCAAATAACATCAATTAATTTTCTATCATATTTATCTTCATTATAAAAATTATCCATTATTTCTTGGTGGGTTAATCCTGTTAGAATACTATCAACATATTTTGTTAAAATTAGCTTTTCAAGATCATCATTATCACATTTATCAAGAATATCTTTAACTTCACCAAATTCTTTTAATAAAATTTTTATTTGAGAATAAAAAACATACATAGGTAAATCAAGCCAAGTTATTTTATTAAATTTAACTGCTAATAAATCAAAAAGCTGTTTTAAATAATAAGCTCCAAATTTATTATTATCTGAGATTTCTTTATTAATATCTTTTTCTTTTTCTATATTAATAAATTTAAACAAAATATCAGCTATATCAGATAAATTTTTAAGAGATATTTCCTTGTTTATTATTTTTAATTGCAAACTCTTCGCATTAAATTCATCGCCTATTTTATCAATTAGCAATCTAGAATCATCGGCTTCTTCTGCATCTAAAAAATTATGCGCATTAGCTGCAAACATAATATTTGCATTAAATCCTAAAGTAGAAAAATTACAAACATACAAATCATCATTATGCTCATTAAATATTTTAACAAACCTTTTAACCTCTTGCTTATAATTTATCTGCTGATCGAAATTATTTATATTAAATTCGTAATTGGGAGTATCACCAAATAATTGATATGGAGAAACTCCATTCCCAAAAGAAAACCATTTCATAAATTCTTCTATTTCTTTAATATTATTTTCTTTTTCAGGCAATTTCATAGCTAAATCTGAATAAATTTTACCCACGCCTTGATAATCTTCAGTCAAAGCCCTTGCTAAAGCTATTTGCAGACAAGTTTCACATCCAGATCTCATCATATATGTATTATTTTTTTTATTAATTATTATTGCCGCTATTACTGGAAAATATTGCCCCATAGAAAAATCTTTTATAATTACCTTTAAACCTTTTGCTTCAATTTTTTTAATTATTTCATATTCAGGATGACAATTTTTTATTATTTCATCAGGAACATCAGGAGGTGTTAATTTTTCCTTAAACAACATATAGGTAGCCGCTCTTTCCATTATTTCACAAGTCCCTTGAAACATAGATTCATATCTATCATTGCCTGCAGCTAAACCATTAGAAGTCATAATCATTTTTAATGGTAAATAATAAGTTTTTTTATTTGATAAATTAAAAAACGGAAGCCCTATATCAGGTTTATAGAACATATCCTTTCTTTTT
>CAYWTE010000140.1:0-3936 GCA_964461145.1 uncultured Lactobacillales bacterium
AAGCTACAGGAGAATTTTCTTTGTAAGATTTCCCCTTTATTCTTTGCTCAATTTCTACAGAAATAGGGGAAGATTCAAATTCGCCACTGTAAACTTTTTCAATGATGAATACAAAGATAAAGCTGAAAACGTAAAGTATTATGTTTTTAATTAAAAATTTCAAAATTTATAATCTTTCATTCCTTATTTAAAAACGTCTAAAATTGTACCTTTTTCTTCTTTTTCTATTGTTGGGACTTGGCCTTGGTTTATTTCTTTGCCTAATGCTTGATTTTCTTTTATTCTTTTGCTTTCTGCTTCAGGGTCAACTAAAACTTCATTCGGATTTCCTTTGTTTTCCCAAAACATTATTTTATCAACAATATCTTTATCAGTATTTGTTACTTGGGAGTTTTCTTCTTCTATTAATCTTTTTATTTCAGGATTGGCGTCCGATGCTCCTGACATTTCTAAAATTGCGGCATCCCCTTGAGATTCTAGAGAATCTTTTTCTATCGATTCTTTTTGACCATATAAATATTGCTCAACTTCTTTTGCTCCGCTTTTTGAGGCTGCGCTAACTTCTCCTGATTGCGGCGGAAGTAAATTAAATTCCGGAGGAACCGTTAACGGCGCTCTGGTCATTACTGTAAATTCATCGGGGGCTTTCCTCGTCAAGCCTAAGGTTTCTTTAACATTAGAACACGCTGTGGTCTGAAGTAATATAAAACTTAATAATAATATTTTACGCATTTTGTTTCTTTCCTATAAAAACGCTGAGCAATATAAAAATTGCGCCTACGGTTATTAATGAGTCGGCTAAATTAAATGCCGGCCAATGATTCATTTTATAGTGAAAATCTAAAAAGTCAAATACTGCTCCATAAACTATCCTATCTATTATATTCCCCAAAGCTCCTCCGATGATAAAACTTAAAGCCAGCCTTGTGTTCGGGTTCTTTTCCCGCTTAAGCCAGAAAAATATTAATATTAACACTATTAAAGCCGTAGTAATAACCAAAATCCAGCGATTTAATTCGGTATCTTTATTAAACAAAGAAAAGCTGACACCCGTGTTCCACGCATAAACTACGTTAAAATATGATGTTATGCTAATAAATCCATCGTGAATCCTTAAATATTCTTTTATTAAAAATTTTGATAGCTGGTCCATTAATATGCTGCTTATAATTATAAAAATGCTTAATTTCATTATTTGCTTTCCGCTTCTATCGTTGAGATTATATCGTCTGAAATTTCTTTGATTATTTTTTCGTCCCTGCTTTCTAACATAACCCTTATTTTTGGCTCTGTACCAGATTTTCTAACCAAAATTCTGCCTTTAGTCCTTAAATTTTCTTCTCCTTTTTGAATTGCGGCTTTTACTTTTTCTGAAGTTAAAATTTTTGAAGCTTTTGACATATTATCAAAATTTACATTCCTTAAAACTTGCGGATAAGGCGTAAATAAATCAGCTATTTTGCTAAGCGGCTTGCCCCTTCTTGTTAATTCCCCTAAAATTTGCAAAGCGGCTACGGTGCCGTCTCCCGTTGTGCCGTAATCACTTAAAATTATATGACCAGATTGTTCTCCCCCTAAGTTATAGCCTTTTTTAAACATTTCTTCGGTTACGTATCTATCGCCTACCGCTGTTCTTATCAACCCTACTCCTATGCCTTTGAGGTAATCTTCAAGCCCCATATTAGACATTACCGTTGCCACAACGCTGCCGCCTTTTAAACTGTTTAATGCCCGCATTCTTCCGGCTATCATTGCTAAGATTTTATCTCCGTCCATTATTTGACCTTTTTCATCGCAAATGATTACTCTATCTGCGTCCCCGTCTAATGATATGCCGATATCTGCACCGTGTTTTACTGTTTGTTCGCACATATATTCTGGGCTTACCGCTCCGCATTTGTCATTAATGTTTGTTCCGTCAGGAGAGACATTTAAAGATATTACCTTTGCTTCTAATTCTTCTAAAACTGTTGGTGCAACTTTATATGCGGCTCCATTTGCGCAATCTACAACTACTTTTAAGCCTTTTAAGTCTGTACGTTCAGGGAATGTCCTTTTGACGTGCTCTATGTAACGCCCTAAAGCGTCATCTATCCTTTTTGCTCTACCGATATCTTCGGATTTTACTAAATGCGATTCTATGCCGTTGTACATTAAATCTTCTATGCGTTCTTCTATTTCATCTGATAACTTATTTCCGTCCGGCCCGAATATCTTTATCCCGTTATCTTGATATAAATTATGCGAGGCTGAAATCATTACCCCTAAATCTGCCCTCATACTTTTTGTTAACATTGCTATGCCAGGCGTTGGGATTGGTCCTACTAAAAAAACATCCATTCCTACTGATGAAAAGCCTGCAACTAAGGCTGATTCTAGCATATAGCCCGATAATCTTGTGTCTTTTCCAATTATTACTTTATTGTGCTCTCTTTGTTTTTTAAATAAAGAACCGGCTGCAATACCTGCTCTTAATGCGACGTCTGCCGTTAATGTGTTATTCGCTTTTCCTCTGATGCCGTCTGTTCCGAAAAGTTTGCGTTTGCTCATTTGTTCACCTTGTTTTATTATTTAAAAAATTATCTTAAAGTATATATTTAAACATATTTTAGCAAGATTTTTTCTCATTATTTGCTTACAATTTTAATTGCAATTTGTGATAATAAAAAATCAAGGAGACTTTTATTTGCTTTTAATCTTTTATTTTGCGAATTTTAATTAAATTCAAGCTGTTACGATTCTTTGACAAAACTAAAAATTCATAACCATAAAAATTAAATTGCTGATTCTCTTTCGGAATCCTTTCCGTTGCATTAAGAAGCAATCCTGCTATTGTTGCAGCTTCTTCATCCGGAATATCCCAATTAAGTTTGCGATTTAAGTCCCTTATTGTTACTTTACCTTCAACAATAAAACTACCGTCTGCTTGAGATTTTATTCCGCTATCTTCTTTTGAAATGTCACTTTCATCGTTAATATCCCCGACTATTTCTTCTAAAACGTCTTCTAATGTTATTATTCCTTCTAATGAACCGTATTCATCTATAACTACTGCAAAATGCTCTCGTTTATTTCTAAATTCTTGCAATTGATGCAGAAGAGTCGTCGTTTCTAAAATAAACCACGGAGGACTGATTATTGACATTATATCAAGCTCTTCTAAGCTACACTTAAATTTCCTTATTGCCTGCATTAATGTCCGAGCCCTTAAAATGCCTATAATATTCTCCGGCTTGTCTTTATAAATCGGGATTCTGCTAAACGGAGAGGCTAATGCTTTTTCTATAATTTCATCAATACTACTGTCAACGTTAATTGAAAAGACGTCTTTACGATGTATCATTACGTCATAAACCGTTACTTCCGATAAATCTAAAACGCTCTTTAGCATATGCTTTTCTTGCGGGATAACTTTGTCCGCCTCTGCCATATCTATCGCTCCACGAAGCTCGTGGACAAAGCTTGAATTTAATTCTTGTTTACCTGATAAACCCATTATGTAAAGTATTAAATTTACTATTTTTTGTGTAATTTTTACTACGGGAGAAAAAATAAACGCTACTATATACATTATCGGAACTAAATTTAAGGCGCATTTATTCGAATTATTAATTGCATACGTTTTTGGTAAAATTTCTGCAAAAATGATTAAAGCTATGGTCATCATAAACGTTGCATAGGCTATTCCTTTGTCTCCGAAAACTTCTATGAAAATACCCGTTGAAAGTGATGTTGCAAATATATTTATTACGTTATTGCTGATTAATATCGCCCCGATTAAACTGTCAGGGCTCTTAAATAATTTATTATAAAGAGCGGCTTTGAAGCTTCTTTCTTCTTTTTCTTTATGCTGCATATACGCTTTTGAAGCTGACAATAATGATGTTTCCGCCGCTGCAAACATTGCTGAAAATATTATCAAAATCAATACTAATA
>CAYWTE010000141.1:0-2415 GCA_964461145.1 uncultured Lactobacillales bacterium
TTATTTTTAAGCCATTTCTCCAGCTTTAAGATTTTCTCTAAATCAAGATAATTAGTCGGCTCATCTAAAATTAAAATATCCGGATTATTAAGATTAGTTCGAGCGATGAGTGCTAATCTCCTCCAGCCTCCGCTTAGCTCGCTGATTTTCCTATCCCACATCTCAGGGGGCGTGCCGATATCTTCTAATGCGACATCAACTTTCCAAGAGTTATACTCTCGCTCATCCTCATCAATCCCTAAAAGTAGAGCGTTATAAAGAGTTTGGCATTCCAATTCTTTGGGAATATCCTGCTCAATATAGCCAATTTTATTTAAGCCCTTACTATAAATAATCTGCCCAGAATCTAAATCCAATTGCCGCATTAAACATTTAAGAAGCGTAGATTTACCGCAGCCATTATTGCCGACTAAAGCTATTTTATCACCTTCGTTAATAGCGAAAGAAACATCTTTTAATATAAACTCGTTATTATATCTAAAACTAACATTTTCTAAGGTTAATAAAGGCATAGCTATCTCAATTTCTACTGGTATTTAACCATTTTTATATAATGCTTTATGGTAGTAAAGTAAAGGAAAAATCATCCTCAAATAGCATCTCGGTTAAATTCTTGAAGTAGCTGGCATCAACGCCGTCTTCCAATGCCCAAGTGTAGGAAAGGACAGCCTCCACAAAACACCAACCCTGAATTCTCTGTTTATCAAAGCCTAATATTTTTGAGAACTCATTTATTCGGGTGCGAATAAGACTTAACGCATTCTCACAATCAAGCAGTTCAGGAATAGGGTTACGAATAAACGCCGCAACTTCAAAGCTCGGATCGCCGATTACACCTTTAGGGTCAATAACCACCCATTCGCTGCCGTTTTGTAAGATATTATCATGGTGCAAATCTCCGTGTAGTAATACTGATTTAGGGGCGGTTGCGAGCAAAATATCCCGAAGTTTCCGAGCTTTTTGAAGGTAATGAGCCGGCATATCCCATTCCTTATCCAAACTCTTAAGCCAGTCTTTGATATTCGGGAATATTCCAGCTCCTAGCAGAGGAGCTTGATGCAGGCACTTCATAACCTCAGCAGTAATGCGAATTGACTCCATTTCGCGAGTAGGGAAATATGATTTTAAAGATACCCCGCAAACCGCTCTCTCCAATAAAAGTAATCCTTCATTTTCCGCAAGAACTTTAACCGCCCCAAATCCGGAAAATGACCTTAAAGCCGCAGCTTCCCGCTTAATTGCCGCAATATCCAGCCCAAGCTTCAAAATAATCGGTAACGACCCCTGAAATCCGGATAATACATAGTTATAGCTTAAGTTTGAAACAGGTTTTAGCTCAGACAAACCATATTTAGCAGCTATAAAAGCCACATTTTCAGGCAATTCATCCAGCCACATCTTGCCGCGCTCACCATAAATACCCTGCACATTGTTTATAAAATTAATATTCAAAGTCATAAAATTCGCCCCAAATTTTTATTTCTCATCCCATTCAATTCTTAATTTAGAGAACACAAAAGTGTCGCGGTAATCTGTAATTTCCGGATATAAATGGTCTTGCCTTAGAATTCCATCAAGTTTATATCCTGCCGATTTAGCAACCGCTATCGATGATGGGTTTGTATTATCGCAACGAATTTCTATCCGATGCATTCCGCGGTTAAAAAACTCAGTTTCTATAATTTGAATAGCCTCTTTAACATAGCCCTTTCCGGTATGTTTTTTATCCAGCCAGTATCCCAAATCGCAGCGATTGCTGTTATAGCTTATGAAGCCAATTCCAATCTCTCCAATCAAGGCATTATCTAAGAAAATTCCATAATTGGCACTCTCAAAGTTTTTCCATTTTTGATTTAAATCATTAAGCCAAGAAATAACACTCCCCTGATCTTTGATTGCGGCAGTCCATTGCAGCCAAGGCAGGAGATGATTGCGATTTTCTTTGATTAAAGCTAAAAATTCTCCAGCATATTCCGGCGAAGTCTTATGCTTTTGTAAAGCAATTCGTAAGCCTGTAAGCTCTGGAGTAAAAGGGGTATTTAACATTCTTACTTCTCAAGTTAGGTTATTGATCCGATTTATATTACAAAATAATTCCTAATATTACCAGTAAATATAAAATATTGCTATATAATGAAAAACCTTGTTTGCAAGCAGGATAATTTTCAAGGGTTTTAATTCCAGCTTCTTTGAATTTAGTTAATATATCTAAATATATATTATTTATAATTGTATTTTTACTGAAAATGCAATAAGATTTAAACCTAGTTTAGATTTTAGAATGGAGATTATTATGCCATATTCAAAAGCTTCGGATTTCTTAAGAAAAAACAATTATCCTTATTATGACTTTAATCAAATTCCTTCTTCAGAAAAAAGATTTGAAGATGGCTGCCATTTTAGAATAGAGGTGCC
>CAYWTE010000141.1:2515-3883 GCA_964461145.1 uncultured Lactobacillales bacterium
GGCGTTAGAGGTTTTGTAATTTATGATGAAGGTTTGCTGTGGCTTTTAAATAATATGAAGCAGCAAAATGAAATACCGAATGTTCACCTCAAGGCTTCAGCTCATATGGGGTATAGCAATGCTTTTTCTGTAAAGATTTTAGAGAACTTAGGTGCAAATAGTGCTAATCCGGTTCGGGATTTAGATTTGATTAATTTATCTGAAATAAGGCAGTTTGTTTCAATCCCGCTTGACTGTCATACGGATAATCCGAAATCATCCGGTGGCTTTATCAGATTTTATGATGCTCCGGAGATTGTAAGAATAGCCTCTCCGGTTCACCTAAAAGTTGGCAACTCGGTACTTGATAATCACGGTCAAAGAGTAGGAGTCATTGAAGGTGAAAAAATGGCAGAACAAATCTTAATAGTCCTAGAAATGGTGCATAAATATTTCCCTGAAGCAAAACAAAGCGGCAGCGATAAAAAATAAAATGTGCAGAATCTTCGGGGTCATAGGCGACACAAATATTAATGATAAAGTCCTTGAGGGCGTTTCCAATGCTCAGATAAATGGCGGACCCGATGCTCAGCATTTTATCATAAAAAGTAATTTTGCTTTGGGTACGAATAGACTTGCTATCCAAGGCTTGGATGGCGGCAGGCAGCCTTTTAATGATAATAATCAAATTTATGCCGTCTTTAACGGTGAAATCTATAATCATAATGAATTAAAATCCGAATTAGCTCTCAAAGGCTATGTATTCAATGACCATTGCGATGGCTCAGTTATAATCCCATTGTATAAAGAATATGGGAAAGACTTTGTAAAATTGCTTGATGGGATGTTCGCTATTTCAATAATTGACCAAAGAGCCGGCTTAAAGATATACCTTTTCAATGATACTTCAGGAATAAAATCATTATATTATTTCTTTGATAGGGCTACTAAAACTCTTTATTTTTCATCGGAATTAAAAGCTCTAACTTTATTTCCTAATATCCCATTAAATATTAGAGAGAGTGGAATAGACGAGTATTTAACAATAAGGGCAATTTGCAGCAAGGAAACTATCTTTAAGAATATCTATAACTTAGAACCAGCTTCAATTTTAGAGTATGAATATAATTCAAAAGAGCCGAAATTAGCGTTTTATGATACCACAGTTTCACCTCCTCCGCCGGCAGATAATTTTATTGATACTGTCAATCAGTTAGATTTAATGCTTGAAAATGAGGTAGGAAAACTTCTCAATGCCGACGTTCCGGTATGTTTAGTAACTAGCGGCGGGTTAGATTCCAGCTTAATCACCGCCTATGCCTCTAAATTAAGAGATAAAATCGAAACTTTCCACGTTTGTTATAAAGGTAACTGGCCGGCAGATGAAAG
>CAYWTE010000142.1:0-3871 GCA_964461145.1 uncultured Lactobacillales bacterium
TTGAATTTCACGGGGCTTTCTTTAATAAAATAGCAAAGATGTCTTAATAATTATTTTTAATAACCTCAGAACAGCGTTTACAAAGCCCGCTATATCCGAAAGTCCCGACATCTTGAGAGATTTTCCAGCATCTTTCGCATTTATCGCCTATTGCTTTTTCAAAAATCACGCCTATGCCTTTTACTTCATCAAGCTTAAAAGCTTCTGGGGGAATATCATTAGCTTCAATCATAGTAATATTTGAAGTTATGCAAATATCTTCAAGTTTTAAGTTTTCACAAGCGGCAATATATTTAGCACCCATATAAACTTTAGGGGCAGCTTCCAAACTTGACCCGATAATTTTTTCAGCTCTTTTTAGCTCTAAAGCACCAGTAACGACTTTTCTTAAAGCTTTAATATCTTCCCATTTATTTTCAAGATCATCATTTTCCCATTCATTTGGAATAAAGGGGAACTCTGCAAGATGCACAGACCCGTTGCTTTTGCCATACCTTGCTTGCCAAGCTTCTTCTGCGGTAAAGCAAATGATAGGAGCAAGCCAAGTTATAAGACAATTGAATAAATTATCTAAAACAGTTCTACAGGAACGTCTGTTAATGCTTTGTACGTCATCACAGTAAAGACAGTCTTTTCTGATATCGAAATAAAAAGCAGATAAATCTACAGTACAAAAATTATGAATTTCAGCAAAAACGTTATGCAAATGATATTCAGAATAAGCGCTTCTGATTTTTTTATCGAGTTTATGAAGTTTATGCAGAATAAACTGCTCTAATTCGGGCATTTTTTGAAAATCGATTCTCTCTGATTCTTGAAAATCTTTTAAATTTCCGATTAAATACCTTAAAGTATTCCTAAGCCTCCTATAAGAATCGACGTTTTGTTTTAATATTTCGTGCCCGATTTTAAGGTCGCTAAAAAAGTCTGACCCTGCAACCCAAAGCCTTAAAATATCAGCGCCTAAAGTTTTGCAAATATCAGCAGGAGCAAGGCCGTTTCCGGAAGATTTAGACATTTTAAGGCCTTTTTCATCTAAGATGAATCCGTGAGTTACGACTTGCCTAAAAGGAGCGATGCCTCTAGTTCCGCAAGATTCAAGTAATGAAGATTGAAACCAGCCTCTATGCTGGTCAGAGCCTTCCAAATATAAATCGGCAGGGGAGTGAAGCTCTTCTCTTTGTTCGCAAACAAAAGCGTGAGTCGAACCGGAATCGAACCAAACATCAAGAATATCTTTAACCTGCTCAAAATTCTCTTCTTTATATTTTTCGCCTAAGAATCTTTGCGGCTTAGAATTAAACCAAGCATCAGAGCCTTCTTCTTTAAATATTTGCACAATACGGTTTATAACTTGGTCATCTTTTAATATTTCTCTGGTTTTTTTATTAATAAAGACGGTTATTGGCACTCCCCAAGCTCTTTGGCGGGATACGCACCAGTCAGGACGCCCTTCAACCATAGAATATATTCGGTTACGCCCAGTTTTTGGAAACCATTCCACTTTGTTAATTTCTTCTAATGCTTTTTTCCTAAGTCCGCTAGTATCAACAGCGATGAACCATTGCGGAGTTGTTCTGAATATCAGCGGGGCTTTAGAACGCCAAGAGTGCGGATAAGAGTGGACTATTTTACCATTAGCAAGTAAAGCTTTTTCATCTTTTAAGCTTTGTATAATTTCCGGCTCAGCTTTAAACACGTTTTTCCCCGCCCATAAAGGAACAGAAGGCAGATAATTTCCGCCGTCATCTACCATATCAGGCACGGGCAAACCTTTTTCCAAGCCTAAAGCCCAGTCATCTTCACCGTGGGAAGGAGCAATATGAACAAAGCCTGTTCCAGTATCAGTTGCAACAAAGCTTGCTGTATAAACAGGAACATCATAATCATACCCCTTAGCACTCCATGGGTGTTTGCAAACGGTATTTTCAATATCACAGCCTTTTATCGTAGCAATAACGTCAAAATTTTCAATTTTTGCAGCTTCTAAAGTATTTTTAAGCAAATCAGCACAAACCACGATTTTTTCTTGAGGCTTAACCATAGCATCATCGGCTGCTTTTTTAACCAAAACAACATTATAATCCATATCTTTTCCGCAGGCAATAGCTCTATTTGCGGGGATAGTCCAAGGAGTAGTTGTCCAAATAACAATGCTGGCGTTTTCTAATTTTTTATCAGAAGGCTTAGCGACTTTAAATTTAACCCAAATGGTATTAGAAGTATGGTCGTGATATTCAACTTCGGCTTCGGCCAAAGCAGTTTTTTCGACAATAGACCACATAACAGGCCGAGCGCCTTTATAAAGCGAGCCGTTTAAGATAAATTTACCTAATTCTGCAGCAATTAGAGCTTCAGATTCAAAAGCCATAGTGTTGTATGGATTATTCCAATCACCAACGCCGCCTAATCTTTTGAATTCTTGTTTTTGAATTTCCATCCAGCCTGAGGCAAAATCTCGGCATTCTTTTCTAAACTCTACAACATCAATTTCATCTTTATTTTTGCCGGCAGCACGGTATTTTTCCTCAATTTTCCACTCGATAGGAAGTCCGTGGCAATCCCAGCCGGGAATGTAAGGCGCATCTTTACCCATCATAGTTTGCGAACGAATAACAAAGTCTTTCAATATTTTATTTAATGCGTGCCCGATATGAGCGTGCCCGTTAGCGTAAGGAGGGCCATCGTGAAGAATAAATTTTTCTTTTCCCTTAGATTTTTTTCTGATTTCTTTGTATAGATTAATTTCTTCCCAATATTCTAGAATTTTAGGCTCACTTTCAGGTAGTCCGGCCTTCATACTAAAATCGGTTTTTGGTAAAAACACACTGTCTTTATAATTTACTTCGCTCATAATATTCCTCTTACGACATTTTTTTAAATGTTTTAATTTTGTTAAAAATAACCTTTTTTAAGAATTATGCAACACCTAAAATTTCCTTAGCTTTATCAATATCGAACATAATTTGTTTAACCAGCTCTGATGGAGTTTTAAAGCATATTTCTTCTCTGATAAAGTCGATTAATTCAATTTCTAAATTTTGGCCGTATAAATCATCATCAAAATCAAAGAAATGGGCTTCTAAAAGCGGGTTATTTTCACCGAAAGTCGGCCGCACACCAATATTAGCCACACCGTTCAAGATGATATTTGTATCAACAATTTTGCCCTTTATAGCATAAACACCGCACTTAGGAAGTTTATACTCGCCTGTATCGATATTAACGGTAGGGAACCCTAAAAGGCGCCCTCTGCCAAACCCTCTAATGACTTTCCCCTCAAAAGTAAAATTATATCCGAGTAAATCGTTAGCTTTTTTAATATCGCCGGCTTCTAAAGCTCGCCTTACATTACTGGAGGAAAATTCCCCTATTTTTGGGATAATCAAAACGTTAAACCCATATTTTTTGCCATAAACATTTAAAGTATCAACATTTCCTGCGCCCATATAACCAAATCGGAAATCTTCTCCCACAACGACAAACTTAGTATTTAAGCCTTTATGTAAAATAAATTCAGCAAATTCTTCAGGCTTTAAATTTGAAAATTCAGGAGTAAAATTAATTATGAGTAAATTTTGAACGCCTGCTTCTTTTAATCGGTCAGTCTTAGTTTTAATGGCAGTTAAACGGTATCTAAACCTGTCATCGTGCACTAAAGTTGAAGGGTGCGGCTCAAAAGTTATAAAGCAGTGCTCCAAGCCTTTTTCTTTTGCCAAAGCGATAGTTTTTTTAATAACTTCCATATGCCCTTTATGAACCCCGTCAAAATTTCCGACAGAAACAACACACCCTTTGACTAAAGGTGGAATTTGAGATATGTTATTATATATTTTCATTTTCACCAATATAAAGGCTTTATATTAAAATG
>CAYWTE010000143.1:0-3851 GCA_964461145.1 uncultured Lactobacillales bacterium
TAATTTCTAACCTACCTTATAATATTTCAACCAAGCTTTTATCTAATTGGCTTTATGAAATTTCTTCCGGCGTGAAGATAAAAACGATGACTTTAATGTTTCAAAAAGAAGTTGCAATAAGAATAACCGCAGAACCTAAAACAAAAGATTACGGACGTCTTAGCATTTTATCAGGGTGGCTTTGCTCTATTAATAAAATCTGCGACGTTGCTCCTTCAAGCTTTTTGCCGCCGCCAAAAATCGATTCAATGGTAATAAGCTTTTCGGTTAAAAAAAGGTCTCAAAATGATTATAATTTTTCAATAGACACATTAGATAAGATAGTATGCTAAAATCAAATCTAAAAACTCTTTTTTCTGAGGAAGATTTACAAAAAACCGGCTTAGATTTTAATAAAAGAGCAGAAGAAATAAATATAGATGAATTTTGTTCTCTTGCTTCAATATTTAAATAAAATTTTTACAAAAGAAGATTATTATTTGGCAAATTAATTTTTTTCAATTACGGAGGATATAAGAAATGGTAAGCGTAAAAACTATTAAAGATTTAGGCAATTTATCAGAGAAAACAGTATTTTTAAGAGCAGATTTAAATGTCCCGATGAATGCAAATTGCGAGGTTACAGATTTAACCAGAATTGAACGGACAGTTCCTACAATAAAAGAGCTTCTTAAAATGGGAGCAAAAGTTGTTATCGCAACTCATTTTGGCAGACCAAAAGGGCAAAGACAAAAAGAATTTTCTGTTGAGCCTATAGCTGCTCCTTTAGAAAAATTCTTAGGCGTAAAAGTAACTTTTTTAGATGATTGTATAGGTGAAAAAATAAAGCAAAAAATAAAAAATATGCAGCAAAATGAAGTTGTTCTTCTGGAAAATTTAAGATTTTATACTGAAGAAGAAAAAAATGATTTAGATTTTGCAAAATCATTAATGGAAGGTATGGATATTTATGTCAGCGATGCCTTTTCTACTTCTCATAGAGCCCACGCTTCAACATATCAAGCAGCAACCTTAAGGCCTCACGCAGCGGGACTTTTAATGCAAGAGGAATTAGAAGCGTTAGAAGGCGCTTTAACTAACCCTAAAAGACCAGTTGCTGCAATAGTAGGCGGCTCAAAAGTTTCAACAAAACTCGACGTCTTAACTAACTTAATTGACAAAGTTGATATGTTAATTATCGGCGGAGGTATGGCTAATACTTTCTTGTATGCAAAAGGAGTTGATGTAGGCAATTCTCTTTGCGAAAAAGATATGGCAGAAACAGCTTTAAAAATAATGGATAAAGCCAAACAAAAGAATTGTGAAATTTTTTTACCTGATGATGTGGTTATTGCCGATAATCTTGAAGATGGTAAAAATGCAAAAACAGTTAATGTTAATGATGTCCCAACTGATAAAATGATTCTTGATATTGGGGAAAACAGTGTTAAATCCCTCATTGAAAGGCTTAAGAACTATAAAACTTTAGTATGGAACGGCCCTGTTGGAGCTTTTGAATATCAACCATTTAATAAAGCTACATTTAATCTTGCAAAAGAAGTTGCTAAAATTTCAAAGACAGGAGAACTTTTAAGCGTTGCAGGCGGGGGAGATACCGTTGCAGCATTAGAACAGGCAGAAGTTAGTGATGATATCAGTTATATTTCAACTGCCGGAGGAGCTTTTTTAGAATGGTTAGAAGGCAAGAAACTTCCCGGAGTTGAAGCTTTAAAATAAGTTTTCTAAATAAGAAATCTAACTTTTATTCTATAGGGAGTTTTAATGAAAAAAGGCTCCCTTTTATAAAATATAAAAAAGAACCTTTTTTGTTTAACAACAATACCCTGAAGAGCATCTGTCGTTAAAACAATAGTGCCCTTGACAGCGGCAAAGACCCGCATAAGAAGAATCATCTATCTTGTTAAGTTTAAGAGCAAGAAGACGGTTCATTTCAGCACAGTTGCCTCGCCGAGCTGCGTTGTTGACGTTTCGTATCCACGACAAGTCAGCATTAATAGCCGGCTTGCAACAGACAGTACAGCCATACCAAAGCCTATTGGCATCAACTGCGCCGGACCTTCCTGCGGCAAAGAGCAAGTCTTTGAAAAGGCCGCAAGTCGAAATATCAACCCCTCCGCAATAATTACAAAGCCCTAAGATTCTATCCGTAATTCGGATAATTTCTTGAGTATTGCAGGAGTCATAGCAAGAGTCATAGCAAGAATCTGTATAACAAGGAGAACACCTGTCATAAGTTCCGCTATAAGCATAAGCATAGCTAAAGCTCTCAGCCGATACCGATGCTATCGAAATAAGCACCACTGCTATTAACCCGAAGGCTAAAAGCATTAAAAATTTTTTATCACGATACATATTTATCAGGTACAATTATACGCTGTTTTTAGACGAAAGTCAACCCTTTTGTCAAAATTAAAATAAAAAGTGGCAAAGAGAATTATTTTATCAAATAGCTAATAGTAGTAATTACTCTAACTTTTTTATTTATATATTTAATATCGGAAGTATCATTAGGGTCAGCATTGTTCAAAGGCTGAATATCTATTTGCCCTTGAGCGGCATTTTTAATTCCAACGATAACAGCACCGGAATCGGCAGCAAAACTTTCCGCACTTATTCTTGCTTGTTTTGTTGAAAGGGTAATAAGCTCAGATTTTATATCGTTTATTTTTGTAAAGAAGTAAACGGGAGCGCCGACATTCCAGTCTTCTCTAATTAAAACGCCTTTAGAAATTAAATCTCCGGTTTTTCTGGAAAGAGAATCGAGCCCGTCAACTTTATCTGTGCTCAAAGTAACCGTAGCATTAATAATATATCTAGGTCCTTCTATTTGCGAGGTAGCATATCTGTCTGCAGTTTTATCAACGATAGACTGCCTACCGATAGTAATTTCTTCATCTGCAAACCCGCCATTTTTAAGGAAATCGATAATAATTTTTGTATCTTGAGCAGTTTTATTTTGCAAAGCTTGAACATCATTGCCGGCATCTCCGAAATTAATAACCCAAACGCCTTTGTTAGCCTTAACTTCCATTTCAGCCAAGCCTTTAACGGTTATAAATCGGTTATCCGAATTTGCAAATTTAATGCTAATGTTTTTTGCAAAATAAACTCCGCATACAAACAGAACGATTAAAGCGATAAAAACCAATAAAAATTTATTAAATTTACTT
This sequence comes from uncultured Lactobacillales bacterium, assembly GCA_964461145.1. GTDB lineage: Bacteria > Pseudomonadota > Alphaproteobacteria > CAYWTE01 > CAYWTE01 > CAYWTE01. Next base: position 3,171 of record CAYWTE010000143.1, read on the forward strand.
TCAAACATAATAGATACCCTTGCTTTTCTTTGTAAAAAAGATTGTATAATCAATAAAATGCAGTATAAATTAAAGAATGCAAAAAAACAATCCATATAATCAGCTTTTAAGACATAATTTACCGGAAAGATTTTTGTTTTTGTTTTTCCCTGCGCTTTTTTCCATATCTCTAACAGCGAAAGATTTAAGGGATTTTTTGTATTTTAGCCTATTATTTTTATTATGGTCATATTTTACAGGTGGATTTGCAGGCGTTATTAATGACATTTTAGATAAAGACATTGATAAATATATAGAGAGGAAATCTCAAAGGCCATTAGTTACAAATAAAATTTCTTTAAAAAATGCCTTAATTTTAGGTATTTTTATGTTTTTATTAAGCTTTTTTATTTTATTTCAATTTAATTTAACGGCTATTTTAATAGGCATAACATTTCAGTCGTTAATTTTAATTTCTCCGCTAACAAAAAGATATTTTATTTTCCCTGGGCTAGCTTTAGGATTAATCATAAATTTAAGCTCTATTCTTGCATGGATAGCGATTACTGGCGATTTTGATTATAAAATCATCTATCTTTATTTAGGCTGTATCTGCTGGAGCATATGTAATGACACGATTTATTCCTTACCTGATATTTATTATAACAAAGATTTAGGAATACAGTCTTCAGCAAGATTTTT
>CAYWTE010000144.1:0-3845 GCA_964461145.1 uncultured Lactobacillales bacterium
ATTAAAAATCCAATCAAAAAAGGCTTATAATTACTCAAATAAATCCATAAAATTCCCAGTGAAATTAAAATTAAAGCAAGCGGCGGCATATGGCTTGTTAAAATTGATGAAAAGGGTAAATCAGCAGTTAAATTTGCAATATTATTTATTTTTTCAATTCCGTAACCGGTTAATAGTAAAGGGTATTCTTCTAATCCCAAGGGCATTAATAACAAAGAAATAAGCCCAAACGGCATTACTATTAACCCTAAAATCGGAGTGCTGATAAAATTTGATAAAAGGCTGTAACTTTGAAAATATCCAAAATAATATATGCTAAAAGGCATTACAGATAAACCCGCAATTAAGCCTGTTAATACTATGCTTAAAAAATACTTAAGTGATGTTTTAAAGCTTCGAGTTAAAATTCTTTCTTTCAATGACAGGCTTAAAAAAGGCATTTTATTAAAGTCAAACCAGCCTTTTTCGTAAGCTCCGATTAAGGATATTGCGGCAATGAACGACATTCCAAAACTAACAGAAATAACGCTTTCCGGATTAATTAATAAAATGAAAAAAGCGATAAACATTATTACTCTTAATGATAATGCTTTGCGGCCTGAAATTAAGGCTAATATTGCTAAAAATGCCATAAAAAAGGCGCGTCTTGCAGGAATTTCTCCGCCTGAGATGAATAAATAAAACGTTATGCTTAAAAGGCTGAAAATGGAAGCAATCATTTTTGTATCAAATCTTAAACTTAATAGTGGAATTAGTGAGAGTAAAAATCTTATACTAAAAAAGGCTAAAAATGCCACTAATCCCATATGTAATCCTGATATTGATAACATATGTGCAAGGCCTGAGTTTCTATAATCATTTATGATGTTATTAGAAATTCCGCTTTTATCTCCGCAAATTAAAGATTTTGCAATTCCGCTTATATCAGGAGTTAAAAATTTATCGATTTTTTCTGAAATATTATTGCGAATTTTATTTATGATTCTAGCAGGTGAGGCAGATGTTTCTTCTATAATCACTTTCCCCGTGGCAGTGCCTAAAGCGCCGATTTGCTCAAAATAAAATTTAAATTTAGGGTGGATATTTTCAGGATATGCGTTATTAGGCAATGGCAAAAGAATGCCTTTTGTTTTTATAATATCGTTCGGGAAAACTTTTCTATCATTTTTTAATAATTTTAATCTTATTTTTTTTGGGTAATCTTTTTTATTTATGCCCCATAATTCAATCGGCGAAATAATAATACGCTGTTTTTCTTGATATTTTTCTACGCTTAAAACTTTGCCTTTTATCCAAACAGTATCAGTCTTTTCTTTTATAATAGGGGCGTTTAAATAATAACTTCTAATCAAAATTAGCGTGACCCCTAAGCTTATAAATAATAAGGGAATAAGCCAAAATTCATATTTTAAAATTTTTTTATGAAAAAATAAGCAAAAACTTAAAATAATCGGAATAAATATTATGATTTTTAAATTAATATGAGGATGAGCCCAGAAATATAAAATTATTCCGATGCTAAAAAATATTGGGTACCATAATTTTATATCAAAATTTTGATTATCCTCAATATTTTGCGATTTTGTTGTTGACGTCATAATATAAAATTGTGATATATAAAGATAAAATACAAGCATTATTAAAAGGTTGTGAAAAAATGAAAGTAAAAACCAGAATTGCACCGTCACCAACGGGGTATATGCATATCGGAACTGCAAGAGGCGCTCTTTATAACTATTTATACGCAAAACATATGGGCGGTGAATTCGCTTTGAGAATTGAAGATACAGATATGGAACGCTCAACTCCGGAATCAACGAAGTCTATTATTAATGGCTTAAAATGGCTCGGGATTGATTGGGACGGAGAAGTCGTGTTTCAATCTGAGCGGGCAGGGCGTCATATTGAAGTTGCAAAAAAACTTTTAGAAATGGGAAAGGCTTATTATTGTTACGCAACTCCTGAAGAATTAACCCAAATGCGCGAGGAGCAAAAACAAAAAGGGCTGCCTCAAAAATATGATAGAAGATGGCGGGATAAATCTCCTGATGATGCACCTTCAGGCATTCCCCCCGTTGTTAGAATTAAAGCTCCTTTAAACGGCAAAATGATTGTTGACGATTTAATCCAAGGGCGGGTTGAAGTTGATTGTGCAGAGCTTGATGATTTTATTATTTTGCGGTCAGATGGGACACCTACTTATATGCTTTCGGTCGTTGTTGATGATAATGATATGGAAATTACGCACATTATCAGAGGTTCTGAGCATCTTAATAATGCTTTTAGGCAAAAAGTTATTATTGAGGCTATGGGTTGGCAGCAGCCGATTTATGCTCACGTTCCTTTAATTCACGGTAGCGATGGAACTAAGCTTTCTAAACGTCATGGAGCAGTTGCTGCCGAAAGTTATAAAGATATGGGCTTCTTGCCTGAAGCAATGTGTAATTATATCCTTAAACTCGGCTGGGGACACGGCGATGATGAGATTATATCAAGAGAGCAGGCGATAGAATGGTTTGATATCGCTCACGTGGGTAAAGGCCCGGCAAGGTTTGATGTGGCAAAGCTTACTGCAATTAATGCACATTATATTAAAAATAAAGATGATGCTGAACTTGCTGATTTGGTTTTGCCGTTTTTGCAAAAAAAATTAAGCTTTGATTTAAATGAAGCCCAAAGAAAAATGCTATTTCAAGCTATGCCGGATTTAAAAGAAAGGGCAAAAACTTTAATAGAACTGGCTGAAATGGCTTGTTTTTATTTCGAAGCACAACCTATTAAAATTAAAAATGAAAAAGCTGCAAAAATATTAAGTGAAGACGGTAAGAAAAATCTTAAAACTTTAATTGATATTTTAGAAAAAGAAAATACTTGGGAAGCTTGCGTTTTAGAAGAAGCTCTTAAAAAATACTGTAATGAGCAAAATCTTAAAATGGGCGATTATGCTCAGCCTGCTAGAGCGGCTATTACCGGTTCTAACGTTTCTCCACCTATATTTAAGGCAATAGAAATATTAGGCAGGCAGGAAGCTTTGAGCAGACTTAAAGATAAAGTTTAATAACTTTTTATTATCAGTTGCTTTTAAGGATAAAAAAAGATAAAATTAACTCGTGTTTAAGTAAAAAAAATGGTGATTAAGTATGAGAGCTTTTAAAATATATTCGGTATTTGATGCTGCTTATTGGTTTATCGATAAAGCAGTTTCTGAAAATTGCATTTATTATTATATCTTGCTCAAAGCTATTGGTCAGCTTTTAATAAAAACGGTTATCTAATGCCGGCACAATTTATTGCTGATGAAAAAGGGCCCGTTGAGCCTAATGTTTATCATATCTTAGAATTTGCTCAGCCAGTTATTGAAACTCATCAAATTGATATTGAAGCTTGTCGGTTTTTGAATAATATTTGGAATAAATTTGCTCATCATAAAATAAATACGATGATTGATATGGTTAAAAAGCATCCGCCTTTTGCAAATGCAGCAGAAAAAGGCAAGGCTGCGGTTATTAGTATTACAGATATGGCAATGTTTTATAGCGGAATGCCTAGTGAAACGGTTAAAAAAACTGAAAATAAAAAACCTGATATATCTTTTAAGAAAAAGGAAAATATCAAGGAAGATGTTGATAATAAAAAAAATCCGGAAATAGCAGAATATATGCCTTCTCCTAATACTCCTAAGCTTAATGAAATAGCAGAAAAATTTGGCAAAAGGCTTATGTATAATCAATCAGGAATGCCGGTTGCAGTTCGTAAATGGTCACCTGCTAAAGCCTCTTTGAAGAATTAAATGTTTAATACTCTAAAGCGTAAATATAAAGGGAAAGAACCTTTAGAAACAGTTT
>CAYWTE010000145.1:0-3561 GCA_964461145.1 uncultured Lactobacillales bacterium
ATGATTTTTATTAACCTTTTCTTGGACACTAGTGGAAACAAGTTCAGGATGACATCAAGAGGAAGCAATATCAAATCAAAATCTAATCAATTAGCCGTTAGAATTAGGGTAAAGCGCCTTAAAACCATCGGCGATTTTTTTATGGTATTCTTTGTCGTTATCACGCCAATATTTCGGGTCTTTCATCATTTCTTTGAGTTTTTCTTCGGTTAATCTTTCAAAACGAGAGCCTTTGTTTTCACTGATTTTAGGCTCTTTATCGTTTAACATTGAATAAAGGGCTAAAACTCCCTCATAAGTTGAAGAGAGAGCCTCATAAATTTCAGCTTTTAAGTTTTGTTTTGCCCAAGCTGAAATTTGTCCGGCAACTTCGTTCCATCTATCTTCTCCGCCAAAATGAGAGATTAATTTTTCTAACTGGCGGTCAGCTTCAAATTCTGATGCAAGTTCGGCAATTACCGGCAAGACTTTTTCTTCCGCTAAATTATAGACTAACTGAGCTTGTTCGTTAGAAAAGCCGGCTGCAAAAAGTTTTTGGTTTACTTCTTCATCTAAGCCTAAACTTTTGTTACTGATATTTATGCTGTAATCAGAAGGAGAATTAGGAAGAAGTCTTTCGCTCTTTCCAAACTTTTTTTCCAGCTCGACGTAAGATTTGATAAAATCATCAAGTCTTATTTCTGCGGTATCGTTATCCCAAAATTTATCGGGTAAATTAAGAGGTTTTTTTGAAACTAGGTTTTTAGTCATTTTTTTATTTTCCTTTCGTTGTTGTTTATTGTTCATTTTTTGGGTTTAATAATTCAGGAGGGACGCCTAAGCTCGAAGCTAGCCATCTTATTGTTTTATCAACGTTTATTATTGATAAAGAATTTTCACCTAATAAATTTAAGGCAGAAAGCAACTCTACTGCGCTGTTTATCTCTAATTTTGCCTGTTTGCGGGCTATCGGAGAAAGATATTTTATTTCAACAATCTTGCTGCTTAAGTCTATTTTTGCGATTTCGCCTCTTCTTTTTAAGATAGAGGCTGCTTTTGAAATTAATGGATTAAGAAGCTCAGACTGAAGCCTCCCGTAAGTTGCGCCAAGTATTCTTGCCATTTGTGCAGAACGCTCTAAAACTTCGGTGGCGGTCATTGCGGGGGTGTTTACTTGTTCAAGCTTATCTTCTAAAAGAGCGTGGCGGATTCTTGCTCTTAAATCGGTTAAGACTAATTCTGAAACATCAAAGTTCCCGGGGGCTTCAAGCGGGGTTAATCCTTTCGAACCTACTGCTTTGGGAATTATTGTTCCGGGCGTTAGCTTTATGTTTGAAGGATTTAAAACTCCGTCATCTTCAGCTTGCCAAATTCCGGTAACAGCTATGGTTGCATTCTTTAGTATTAATTCTACAACTTTATTTGCGGTTTTTATATCAGGCAATGCCTTCATTACTGGTGAACGTCCATAGCTTTCGCCGGCAGCTTTTAGCCATCTGAAAACGATAAACGGCGAACGTTCAAAAGTTGCTTCTTTTAAGATTACGCTTTCTTCTGCGTTTTCTAAAAATAAGGTGTAGTCAAATCCGTGTGAGCCTGTGCTTAATACTCTGGGAATTACGCTTTCTATTAAATTTACCTTTGCGCTAGGGTCTAAAGATAATTTTTGCTGTAATGATAAGGGCAAAAAAGCTTCGGGATATTTTGCTTTTAAATTAACCAGAGATATCTCAAAGCGTCTGAAAACGGTGTCTAAAAATCCGCTTGAGCCTTCTTCTAAAGCAACTTCCGATAATGGTATCGCTTTGAATTTAAAGGCAGAAATCTCTCCGATTTGATTTTCTTCAAACAGCATAACTCCTGTCCCTAAAGCTACTAAATCTAAGTAACACTGATGCATTTCGCTTATAAAATTAGAGCGCTCAAAGTGAAAACTTAAAGATTTTGATGCCTTTTCTAAAATAGGGGTAAGGCCGGCTTTTTCTTCGTCACTCAAATCTTTTCCGCAGCTAAAATTAATCCATCTTGTCCACGGCGGAGTTAATTCAGCAAGCATACTAGATGCTAATTGCTCAACACTGTCTGCTGCTGTTCCGTCAAAAAGGTTATTGCTTTTTGAAAAACTCTGATTAGTGCTTAAACTAAAGCTCCGTTGACTTTGCGGCAGTGCATATTCGCAGCATTGTTGCCAGAGACTTTCCCAAGGCTCTCTATCGCTTAAGGCTTTTTTGTACCTTTTTAGCAAGATTTCAAGCTTGTTATCTGTATTTTTATTCGTTGTCATATTTTTATTCTCCAAGGAGGCTTTTGCGCTTTAAGGTTTGATTATTTGTTTGTTCATTAACACCTAAAAGTGAGGTTTTTACCGTGCTGTCCAATCCTTTTGCTTTTGCGGCTCTTATTCTTGCTAATTCTTCGTCATTAGTATTTGTCTTTACAGAAGAAGTAGGGATAGTAATTATTTTTTCAGGAGCAGCAGATGCCGGATTTATTATGCTTGATACTATGTTTCCCATAATGTTTTTTTCCTTTTATTTTTTTTAAATCCCGCCTTAAAGAGAGGGTGAAGGGGAAAAGAAGGGGGGTCTTTAAGGCGGGGTTATAGCTAATTTAGTTTTGGTTTGGATAAGTATTATCTCCATCGTCATGCTGAATTTAATTCAGCATCTATCTTCTTTTCCCTTATTTTGAGCCAAAAAAATGGATCCTGAATCAAGTTCAGGATGACAAAAGAAGAAATAAAAGTGTTCAAACCAAAAAAATTTTAGCTAAAAATTAATAGAGGTTTTATTTAAGCGTCATCATCACATTTAAGTTTGATGGCTCCTGCGGTATCGATTAAACAGGCTCCTTGTGACATCGAATTACAAACGAAAAAGGCGCTGTGATCGCCGTGCCAGCTAACGTCCGTTTTTACTTCTTGTCCGCAAGCGTGGCCTAAGGCGCTTTTGTGGAAAATAAAGCAATCCCTTTTTGTGGTGTCTGATACAGGAAGTCCCGTGTGCATCATCCAAACTATTCCTAGCCATTTACGACTTTCTGTGCCTTTGAGCCAAGGATAAGCCTCGCCGACGTAATCAGAGTCTGAAAATTCGGAAATGCTTAAAAGTTCATTCCATTGATGAGCGCCGACAATGCCGTAACGTTGTCCGTCATCAGGGACTTCTGCAATGTTTAAGCTTTCAAATGCACTTAAGATTAAGTCTTTGCTCAAACCGGCAGAATAATCTCCAATGCTGTTAGTTGATGTGCTTAAAGCAGTGATGATTAATTCGTCGGTTTTTCTGCCTAAAGCATATGCTCCAGCGTTGGCGGCAGCTTGACGTTCGTCAATGTTTTGCTTTAATTCATCTAAGCTGTCTATCCACTCTCCTGCATAATAATCAGATAATGTGCATTCAACTCTGGTATGTTCTTCTTTTCTGTTTTTCATAGTGATAGTACAAGCATCCTTTAGGGGTACGTGCAATAGTTGAGATTTCAATTCTTTTTACCATTACCCTCTGTAAGGATATTGGAAGATATCGTACATAATTTATAGGGTTGGAAGGGCCAGTTATGTAAAATCCTATCTTTTGCAGG
>CAYWTE010000145.1:3571-3844 GCA_964461145.1 uncultured Lactobacillales bacterium
ATCCACTCTCCTGCATAATAATCAGATAATGTGCATTCAACTCTGGTATGTTCTAAGTCCATTACAGGAACAAGGCCGTGTCTTGCCTTGGTTGAAGCCGTGCCTTTGCCGATTTTCTGAAATGTTGTGGAAATACCTTTTATGTTGTCTTTTGATCTTACCGTTCCTTTTAATTTTGAGCCTTGCTGCTGATAACTCATATGTACGTCAGCTTCAAATTGCTTTACAAAGGATATGTCTATTGTGCTTGTCATTGTTATTTTCTCCTAAATT
>CAYWTE010000146.1:0-3791 GCA_964461145.1 uncultured Lactobacillales bacterium
TTAATAAGCTTTTGTTACTGCTTAGTATTAAGTGTGAGCCATTGCTTATTTTTGCCCCTAGTTTCTTGTCATAAAAAGAATAGCATCTGCCACCTGCCCTGCTGCCGGCTTCGATTATTGTAACATTATATTTTAATGCGTGTTTGGAAGATAAAAGCTTAACTCCTGCTGCTAAGCCCGACAGACCTGCTCCTATGATATAAATATTCTTTTTCATTCTATTTCCACCAAAGTTTTATGGCTGTTTTTAGCATTTCAAATTTGGGTTTTTTATATTTATCCCAATCAAAATTAACTTTATAAAGAGCATATAAAATTTGATGATACATCTCACCCATCATTATTGCTGGTTTTAATTTATTTTGATAAATTAAATCTATGCTATCGTATGCCTCTTTATATTTACTTTCCGCTATGTCTGCTAAATCAAAGCATACTTCTTTTAAATCTTTTTTATCAGTTAACTCTTTCGGAAGATAATTTCTGCCTAGTTTTTCATCAGCCTTTACATCTCGCAAAATATTTGTAAGCTGGACTGCCTGACCTAAATTTAAAGCAAAATTCTTGGCATTATCATTTGTTATTCCTAAAACACTAATCGTTAATATACCTACTGTTCCAGCTACTCTTCTGCAATATAGTGACAAGCTCTCAAAATCAAAAACTTTTTGAGAATTTAAGGCGTCCGTTTCCATTCCTTTGATTAATTCTAAAAATTCATCTTTCGGAAGAGAGTATTCATCTTTTATTTCTAATATCGCTTTACCAATATTGGTTTTTGCGTTTTTGCCGGCATAAATATTTTCTATTTCCTCTTTCCAGACATTTAATTTGCATATTTTTTCATCAGCAGTTCCTTCTTCATCAGCGATATCGTCAACTTCTCTGCAGAAAGCATATATTGCATACATCGCTTCCCTTTGTTTTTTAGGAAGAAGTTTCATTGCAAAATAAAACGAAGAACCTGAAGACTTTACCTTACTCTCAATTTCTTTTTTTATTGTTTCTTCCATTTTAAATGAACGGCCTTATTATTATAGTTTTTAAAATTGCCAATATCCAGTCAAGCTTATTCAGCTTTACTTTCTTTTTTATCGGATCGGATTGTTTAAGCTTTTTTAAAAGTCTTTGTGCTAAAATAAATATCAGTAAAATTTCCGTTTTTAGCCTTTTATCATTTATTAATTTTAGAATAAGGCGCGATTCTAACAACATTATTTCAACATTATAAAGCATTTTATTTATTGCTTTTTGCAGACCTTTTGTGCTTTTTTTAGTTTTTAAATCTTCGATATTAACATTAAACTCTATCATAAAGCTTTTGGGAATATATATTCTATCTAAATTCAAGTAATCTTCCTTTATATCTTGTATGTGGTTTAAGATTTGCAATGCCGAACAAAGAGAATCAGAATAATTATATAAAAGATATGTTTCCCTATGTAAATCCAGCATAAATCTTCCTACCGGCGAGGCTGAATATCGGCAGTATGTCAGCAAATCTTCCCAATCGGAATATTCTTTGCCGATGCTATCCCATTTAAATGCGGTGAGTAATTCATAAGCCGTTTTTTTAGAAAGCTTTTTTTGTTCCATAATTTCTGATAATAACGATGCACTTGAGGGCTGTTTTGCATTTGATTCTTCTTTTAAAATCGCCTCCATCGCATTTAGAATTTCAAGCTTGTCATCTTTTGATAAAACTTTATTATCTGCGATATCATCGGCGCATCTGGCAAAATTATAATATGCCCAAACGGTTCTTCTTAAATCTTTTTTTAAAAATACTGAGCCTACGGGGAAATTTTCTTTTTTATCCTTGCTCTTTATTCTTTGAATTAATTTATCTAAATTTGTCATAACTCTAAAAAGATAACCCACCCAACCAATTTTGTAAATCTTCAATTGCAATTTTTGCTGTCATCTTTTTTTTATCTCGACCTTTTAGACGTTTACCTTCTTGGTTTGGCATTATGCCAAAATTAATGTTCATTGGCTGAAAATCTTCGGCTTTCTGTGACGTTATATGATTTATCATTGAGCCTATGGCTGTCGTTTGCGGAAAAGGCTCTATGTTTTTTGATAAAAGATTTTTCGCTGCAAAATATGCTGCGGCTAATCCTACCGAGGCACTTTCAATATATCCCTCGCAGCCGGTTATTTGCCCTGCAAAATAAATATGGGGGTGTGATTTTAGTCTTAAACTGCTATCTAATATTTTTGGCGAATTTATAAAACTGTTTTGATGAATACCGCCTAATCTTGCAAATTCCGCCTTTTCTAAGCCAGGGATAGTCTTAAAAATCCTTTTTTGCTCACTGTGTTTTAATTTGGTTTGAAAGCCTACGATATTCCTTAACGTATCCTCTTTATTATCCTGTCTTAACTGAATTACCGCAAAAGGCCTTTCGTTTGGCTTCTTAGGATTGCTTAAACCCACTGGTTTCATCGGTCCGAAGGCTAGGGTATCCTTGCCTCTTTGTGCCATAATTTCTATCGGCAGGCAGCCGTCAAAATATTTCGTCTTATTTTCTTTTTCCCAATCGTGAAAATCAGCTTTTTGTGCAGATACCAATTCCTCAACAAAATTATAGTATTGCTCCTTGTTTAAAGGACAGTTTATGTAATCAAACTTATCGCCTTTATCATATCTTGACTGATACCAAGCAATATTCATATCTATCGAATCTTTATAAACTATCGGGGCTATTGCATCAAAAAAATTAAAATTATCCTCCCCCGTTGCCTTTATTATAGAATCAATCAACGCTTTCGAAGTTAAAGGACCGGTGGCTATTATGTATGGCTCTGCACTTTCTATCGGCAGTTCTTCTAACTCTTTATTTTTTAAAGAAATATTAGGCTCGTTTTCTAATTTTTCTTTCACATATTCGGAAAATCTAACCCTATCCACAGCTAAGGCTCCGCCGGCAGGGACTTTTGTTTCATCTGCGGCTTTCATTATTAACGAATCCAGCATTCTTAATTCTTGATGAAGGAGCCCGACAGCATTATATTCAAAATCATCTGAGCGAAAAGAATTTGAACAGACTAATTCTGCCGGAAGCGATGTTTGATGTGCAGGCGTCATTTTTTGAGGACGCATTTCCCATAAAACCACCTCAAACCCTAATTTTGCCGCCTGATATCCAGCTTCTGAACCTGCTAGGCCGCTGCCTATTATGTTGATAATTTGTTTTTTCATTGTAAAAAAAGCTTATATCGTTATTTTATAAAATAAGCAAGGAGAACATTGTTATGAGTATCGGGAAAATTTTACTGTTAACTTTTTTGATTTTAGCCGTTTTATATTGGTTTATAATTTATTTTGTTCCCGCTGTTAAAAGATTTATTTACAGAAAACTGCCTCACATTACTCCGCAAGAGTTAGAAAAATCATTAAAAGATGATATTTTGATTATCGATACCAGAGGAAGTAAAGATTTTAACGGTTATTTCGGGAGAATTCCTAATTCCGTTAATGTTCCTTTTGCAAACTTAAAAGAAAAATTTGCAAATATAGAGCCCCAGCTTTTAGACACTCATATCGTGCTTTATGATATTGGTGACGGAGAGGCTTATTCCGCCTATAAAATACTTAAAAAATTAGGCTTGCAGAAAATAAGCATTCTTAACGGTGGATACCGCGTATGGCTTAAAGAAGGCAGAAAAGTTGAGCGAAACGATAAAGATATAGAAATCGATTAAGCTTCGATATTAGACCAGATTCGAAACTCCTTTTTAAGGGCATCTGCTTCGCCCAATGCGGTACTCAAAACTCACGTAACATA
>CAYWTE010000147.1:0-3761 GCA_964461145.1 uncultured Lactobacillales bacterium
AGAATGGAACAATGAGCCAATAGTGCAAATATTAAAGCCTAGCATAAAAATAGGCGATTATTATGTGGAATTCCCAAGCGGTTCATTCTTGCAGCCAAGCAAAGAAGGGCAAAACGTTCTAACAAGTTTAGTTTGCAATTTTATATCCGGATACAATTTTGTGGCAGATTTATTCTGCGGATTAGGAACTTTCTCGATACCATTATCAATTAACAATAAAAAAGTGTATGGATTTGAAAGTTTTTCTCCAGCAATAAAAGCCTTAAATCACTCTGGCTGTCAGAAAGTATTAGGCGAAGTTAAAGATTTATTTAAAGATTGTTTAACAGCATCAGAACTTGATAAATATGATGCAATAGTTTTAGACCCGCCGAGATTAGGAGCTTATAACCAAGTAAAAGAATTAAGCAAAACTAGTAAAGTTAAAAAAATAGCTTATGTTTCTTGCAATCCTGCAACTTTCAGTCGAGATGCAGAAGTTTTAATAAATGGAGGGTTTGTTTTAAAGCAAATATCCCCCGTTGACCAATTTATATATTCACATCATTTAGAATTAGTGGCATTATTTCAAAAAGCTTAAATTATTTTTTAAATTTTTAGATGGCAAAAACACTTTAATATAAAGGAAAAATTATGTTTTGGCAGATAACATTTATGGTTTCATTAGTAGTAATAATATTAATTTTATTCTTAATATTTTTCTTAAAAAAGCACCCATATCAGTCCCTTAAAGAATTAGCATTACTTAAAGAAGAAAATATCAAACTAAACATAAGGTTAGACTTTTTTCTTAAACAAGAAAATGAGCTTAAAGATAAAATATCAAAACTTGAAGCAGATAAATCGAATTTAGAAATAAACAATGCAAAAATAATGGCAGAAATCAGCCAAGAGCGTAAACATATTGAAGAAAAAATTAAAGAAATAAAAGAATTAAAACAAGATTTTACGCTTAATTTCAAGAATATCTCTAATGATATAATAAAAGAGCAAAAAGCCGATTTTGATAAAAGTCAAAAAGAAGGGCTATCAAATTTATTAAACCCATTTAAAGAGCAGATAAAAGACTTTAAAGAAAAATTGACAGAGGTTAATCAGAATAATATAGAGGGCAAAAGTCGCATAGAAGAACAAATAAAATCATTAAAAGAGATGAATATATCTTTAACTAATGAAGCAAAAGAATTAGCTGAAGCATTAAAAGGCAACAAAAAATTACAAGGTAATTGGGGAGAGCTTCAAATAGAGCGAATTTTTGAAATTACCGGATTTCAGGAGGGGGTAAATTATACCAAGCAAGAAAGCACAAGAAGCGAAAACGGAGATATGCATCGCCCTGATTACATAATAATTTTACCGAATAATCGAAAAATAATTTTAGATGCCAAAGTTTCATTAAATAGCTACATAGAATATATAAAAGCAGAAGATGAGAATAAAAAAGAAAAATATTTAAACGAGCATATACAGGCTATAAAAAATCATATAAAAGGCCTGAGCAGTAAGGAATATCAAAAAGAAATTAAATCAAATTCTCTTGATTATGTTTTTATATTTATGCCGATAGAGCAAGCATATTTAGAAGCACTAAGTAAGGATAATACGATTTATGATGATGCTTATAAGCACAATATAGCAATAACTACGCCATCGTCGATATTGCCGATATTAAGAACGATAGAAAATTTATGGAAAATAGAAAAGCAAAACAAAAATGTTCAGGAAATAGCAAGGTTAGGAGGTGCTTTACATGATAAATTTGTAGGCTTCTTAAGCGATATGGAAGCAATAAAAACCAAACTTGATGGTGCAAATGATTCTTATGAAGGTGCAATGAAAAAGCTTTCAACAGGCAAAGGGAATGCGATTTCTATTGCGACTAAATTAAAGGATTTAGGAGCAAAAACAGGCAAAAATTTAGGCATAGATTATGATTCAGGAAATAACATCGATGCCTAAATTTTAATTAGTTCTATTTTTTAAATCTGCCTTTAGATTTTCCATCAGCATTTTTACCATAATCAAACAAAGTTGATTTACGGACTTTTCTTTCTAAATCACTAAGCTGCGTGTCTTTACTAAATTTATTATTACTTTTATTTGGCCGTCTTGATTTCTGAGAAAAATCATCTTTATTTTTAGAACGGCTGCGGTCACGATCACGATTACGATAATTATCACCGCTTCTTTCTTGATTTCTAGGACCGTTTCTTCTTGGTTTTCTTTTTTCAAAATCATCATTATCTTTAGACTTAGGAATATCGTCGAAATTGATAGAATTATCATAACTTTGGCTCTCTTTTTCTAAGATAATTTTTAAAAGAGCAGCAGCAACATCCATAGAAGTATAATCATCACCCATAAGCATTTCAACTTGGTCAACATATCTTCCGATATGCCCAACGCTTAACATTTCTTTGATTTTAACAGAAAAAACGTCCATTTTAGAAGCTTCGATTTCACTAATAGTAGGAACGCTTTGCCTTTGAACATTAAACCCGTTAATTTTTTCAATTTTTTTCAAATTATAAACGCCTTTCCCTGAAACGAAAGAATAAGCTGTTCCTGTTTTCCCTGCTCTTCCTGTTCTGCCGATACGGTGAATATAATCTTCGATATCTCGAGGTAAATCATAATTAAATACTGCCTCAACATTATTAACATCAATTCCTCTTCCGGCGACATCGGTAGCAACTAATATTTCTACAGTTCCTTTTCTAAACCCATTCATAACTTTTTCACGCTGCGACTGATTTAAATCTCCGTGCAGGCCTTCTGCAAAATAACCTCTGGATTTAAGAGCTTCAACCACGACATTAACCTGATTTTTAGTATTACAAAAAACAAGAGATACCTTAATATTATGAATATCGATAAGTCTAGCTAAAAGTTCTGTTTTATTTTTATCTAAAACTTCAAAATAAATCTGCTGAATTTTAGGAGATTGAATTTGTTTTTGAGTAACATCGACTTTTTTAGGATTATTTTGATATTTTTTAGCAATTTCAAGGATAGATTTATCCATTGTTGCAGAAAACATAATCGTCTGGCGTTTTTCAGGAGTTTTACTGATAATCTCACTGATATCATCACGAAATCCCATATCGAGCATTTCATCAGCTTCATCAAGAACGATAAAATTAATAAAATTGAGATCTAAAGAGCGGCGTCTTAAGTGATCCATAATTCTTCCCGGTGTCCCGATAACAATTTGAGCCCCTTTCCGCAAAGACTTAAATTGCCTTTCGATATCTTGACCGCCGTAAATAGCAACAACTTCAATATTTTTTTTATATTTGAGTAATTTCCTAAATTCTTCAGCAACTTGAACGGCTAGTTCTCTGGTAGGGCAAAGAACAATAGCTTGAACTTCATCATTTTCAGGATCAATTTTTTCAATAACTGGTATAGCGAAAGCTGCTGTTTTGCCCGTTCCAGTATGAGCCTGCCCAATTAAATCAGCACCTTCAAGCAATAAGGGTATTGCGGCTGACTGAATATGTGAGGCTTCTTCAAAGCCCATATCGGCAACGGCTTTACAGAGCTCTACCGAGAGCCCTAAATCTTGAAATTTTAATTTTTCCATAATATTTTTAATCCTAAAAAGTGAAATTTGATTTTATCTATGAATTGATGAAAGTAATCGCGAATCAAAGATGAGCGAGGCTATAACATAAAAATTATAAATAAGCAAGCATTTTATATATTATATTATTTTTTGAAAATATCATTAACTGTAGATAAGATGTTTAAATTAGTTA
>CAYWTE010000148.1:0-3753 GCA_964461145.1 uncultured Lactobacillales bacterium
TTTAATAAGGCTCTTTCAGGTAAGTCGCCGCTTAAAGATATTACTAATACCGGAAATAAACTGAAATTTAGCTCTTTTATAGTCGGTTCTTCAGCTTCGCTTGGAAGCTCTGGTTTGGCATCGTCAACTTTTTCTCTAACGTCGCTTAAGGCTTTGTCTGCATCAAAGCCGGCTTCAAACTCTAAAACTGTTCTTGCTCCGCCTTCATAAGCTGTTGAAGTCATTTCTTTAACATTATCAACCGAGCGAAGTTCTTTTTCTATCGGTTTTATAATTAATCTTTCCGCATCTTCTGGGGAGATGCCTCTTAATGTTGTGTTTACAAAAATATAAGGAATGTTAACGTCAGGTTCTGATTCTTTTGGAATTGCAAAATAAGAAAATATACCGGAAATTATTATTAATAACAAAAAAGAATTAATAACTTTTGTTTTCGATAGTGCTGCGGTGATAAGCTTTATCATTTTAAGCTGCTCTCATCTACGGTTTCAACTTTTACACCTTCTTTTACATATTCTTGACCAACTGTTATTATTCTGCATACCGGAGGAAGCCCAGATATCCATATTCCTTCTTGATTATGCTTGATTATTGAAACAGGATAAAAAACAACGACGTTATCTTCATTAACGACTTTTACTCCGATATCACCTTTATCATTTAATGTTAAAATTGACGGCGGAATAAGTGCAGCATTATCTTCTCTTAATGGTAGAATTATTTCTGATGTTAGTCCTTCTGATAATTCCATTCTTGTATTATCTAATTCTATTTCAACCTTAAAGGTTCTGGTATCAGCTTCTGCTGTTGAAGAAATATAGGTTATGTTTCCTTCTGCAATATTCCCGTTTAATAACTTTACGGTTGCGATGTCGCCTAAGCGCAGTTTGTTTAAATTCTTTTCTGAAACGTGGACTTCAATTACTATCGGGTCTAAATCTATATATTCACCGATGATATCTCCGGCTCTTAAATAATCTCCTTGTTCGGCATCTAAAATATTCAAAATTCCGTCAAAGGGAGCTTTTATTTCTGTTCGTTTAATGTCTTCATCTATTGAGGATAATTCAGCTCTTGCACTTTCCAAATCGGCATTTGCTTTTGCAAAACTTACTATCGAGCTATAACCTTCTTCGGTTAATCTTTTTGAAGCGTTATACTCAATTTCTCTTTGAGCAACAAGGGCTTTTGCTTCTTCTAATTTTGCTGCTCTATCTTGCATTGATAATTTTAATATAACCATTCCTTCTTTTAAATAACTGCCTTCAGGCATATTGATTTTTAAAACGGTTCCTTCTGTTTTTGCTTTTATTTTTATTTTTCTAACGGCAGTTGTTCTTCCTAATAAAACAGTTTCTGAAGTGGTTTCTCCTGAAGAAATAAGAGAAGTTCTTACTTTTGTAAGATTTTTAAGGTCGCTTTTATCTTGAAAAAACTCAGTATTTTTATCTTCTTTTATTATTTTTGTTAAACCTAAAATTTTAGTTTCAAAAATATCTTGAATAAAGCCTGAACTTAACCAAATAATAGCCGATAAAGCTATAATAAAAGCTATTGATTTTGAAGATTTTTTGCCTTTTGCTGCCATTATTTTTTCTTTTTATAGTTCCTTAAATAAATTTATAAAATCTTCGCCGCGTTCTTCAAAATTATTATAGACTCCGTATGAAGGCGCAGCAGGAGATAGTAAAATTATACTACCTTTACTGCTGTTTGCAACGGCTTGTCTTACAGCACTATTCAAATCCGCAGCTTCCTTAACATTTGTCTGTGGAGAAATATTTTTTAATGTTTCAAAAATACGCTTTCCCGTTGCTCCTAAAGTGATTACGCAAGGGACATTCTTCTCTTTTATAACTAAAGCTAATTCATTATAATCTTGATGCCTTTCATATCCACCGCAAATTAAAGTTATCGGTTGATTGGGAAAGCAATTTATTGCAGCTATTGCCGTTTCAGGAGCTGTTGAAATGCTGTCGTTTATAAAAGTTATCCCGTGCTTTTGTCCTAAAATTTGCAGCCGGTGCTTTAATCCTTCAAAAAATTTTAGTGTTTCTAAGCATTGGCTAATGTCTTTGCCTAAGTATTTTATGACGCTTAAAGCTCCGCAAATGTTCTCGTGATTATGGGTACCGATTATTTTTATATCTTTTTCCTGAAATAAACGCTTAAAACCATCGCAAATAAACCCTTCGCTTAAGTGAAGCCCCTCTTTATGATTGTAATAAATTATATCCTGCATTCCTTTGCAATATTCCATTGCGCGTTTGTTTGTGTAGTTTAATATTAAAGGTGCATTGTTTTTTCTATTTTTAAATAAATTTATCTTATCGCAATAATAATTTTCGTGAGATAAATGCCAGTCAAAATGCTCAGGATATAAATTTAATAAAATTCCTGCGTCAGGTGAGTATTCAATATCAGATGCTTGATAACTCGATATTTCTGCAACAATATAATCAAAATATTCTTTTTGAGGAATATCTTTTATAAATTCAACTAATGGAACTCCAATATTACCTCCTAAAGCAGTCTTAAATCCTAAGCTTCTTAAAAAATGAGCAACTAGACTTGAGGTTGTGCTTTTCCCTTTTGTTCCGGTTATGCAAATTATTTTTGCGGCAGGAAAATTCTTCCTTATTTCGGCAAAAGCTATGTTGGTGCCGCCGGTAAATTTTACGCCTTTTTCTTTTGCAGCGATAACATCTTTTCTATAAATACTAACACCAGGAGTTTTTATAACGATATCAAAAGACTGCAAAAAATTATCAGTTAATTCTCCGTTTTTATGTTTTAATCCTTCGTAATCTTTTAAAAGATTTAATTGAGTTTCAGAAAAAGAATTATCTGAAAAAACCGTTAAATCACAATCTATATTACGTTCTTTTATTAAGCGTAATATTGAAGAGCCTTCTCTGCCTAAGCCCCAGATTAAAACTTTTTTATGTATTAAATTATTTAAAAGCATCAAGCACCTTTATAAGTTCTTTTGGAATGTTATGTTCTTTGGAAATGCTGAAAATTTTATTGCTAATTTCGGGCTTAAAATTTTCTAAAACTTTGTTTTTAAGCGTTTTTATAATAAAATCTTCTTGCCATTCTGAATTTTTTAATAAAAGATTAAATGCTGTTTGGCTTTCTTCAATTTCTCCAACACATTCAAAGGGTTTGAAGTTTTCTAAGCCTAATAATTCTTTAAATCCTTGAAGTTGAGTTTGAGCATTAAGTAAATTTTTGCCAAAAATGTTTGTTAATTCTTCTTTGTTTAAAAATGGAGCGAGGGATAAAAATACAAAACGGCATTTCGGACAATTGCAGCACCATTTATCTGAACGTAATTCTTCCCTTATTTTAAAAGCATTGTTGCAGCTGGTAAATTTTTGGTGATATTTTTTTAATTTTGCAAATCTTCTTGCTATTTCAAGCTCAGAAAAAGGTCTTAAAAGTGAAAAATAATGGAAATCAGGAATAAACTTTTTGATTAAAGCGTCAAATAATATTTCAAATTCGAAGGATTTGCTCCATTGATGATTAACTTCTAATCCTTCAGATGACATAGTGTTCCCCACATTCGCTGAACGCTCGTTTGACATTGCAACGTACTTAAAATCATATAAAATTCCGCTTAAAGCTAAAAGAAAAGCGAATACTCCGGTTATCGGAATGTGACCGTTTAAGGCTCCTTTTTCATTTAATTCTAACAGATTTTTAGAAATCTTTCTTTCAATATTAATAGATGAAAAAGTTGAAATT
>CAYWTE010000149.1:0-3714 GCA_964461145.1 uncultured Lactobacillales bacterium
TTAATATAGCACCGCAATCTTTTAAAATTAAAACTAATTTTAAGCCTCTTTTTTGATTGGTATTTTTCGCTTTTGAATAAAACATTTTTACATTAATCCTATATATTGAATCCAGTTATAAAGCGGAAAAAATACTGCGGCGACTATCCAAAACATAAATATACCCGTCATTAAAATCAATGCCGGCTCTATTAATGTTACTAATATACCAATGCTGTTTTGAATATCATCATCATAAAAAGCTGTAACGTTGTTGATATTATCTGAAAGCTTGCCTGTTTCCTCCCCTATCTTAAACATTCTTATAACCAGTGGAGGGAAATTCCCTGTATTTTTTAATGCTTGGGATAATTTTTCACCCTCTTTTACGTTATGGCGAACCCTTGACAAAGAATTCTTGATAAATAAATTATTTACTGTATCTTCTGCAGTTTTTAAAGAATGTAAAATGGGTACTCCGCTTTTGAACATTACTGCAAAAAAATGGCAAAATCTTGCTATTTCTATTTTACGGATAACAGTACCTATTATCGGAAGTTTTAACAAAAATTTATCCGTTGACAGTTTAAATTTATTATTTCTTCTAAAAATTAAAACCCCGAAAAATAATATGAAAGGAAATAAAATTATAATAAGCCTATAATCTCTAGCCACTTCTGATAATTTTATTAAGGCTTTTGTATGGAAGGGCATTTCGATATCAAAAGATGATAACATCGACATAATTTGTGGCACAACAAAACCCATTAAAAAATAAAAAACTCCAAGCATAATAAAAAAAACTATTAAAGGATAAACTAATGCTTTTTTTATCTTTTTTGTGTTTTCTTCTACGCTTTTATAATGCCTGATTAAGTGTTCAAAAGAGGAACTTAAATTAGAAGATTCTTCTCCGGCTTTAATTATTGCTCTGAATTCTTCAGTGAAAATCTCCGGATGTGCAGATAACGCTTTTGATAAAGAATCCCCTTTAGATAAGTTTCTTTTAACGTCTATGATTTTGTTTTTAAAAGTTATATTTAATGTGCCTTCTATAATGTCATCTAAGGCGTCAATTATATTAACGTTAGCTTTTATAAGCTGCTCTAAGTGTATGCAAAACTGAATTATATCTATTTTAGTTACTTTATTACGCTCTATTAATCCTGATAATATTTTATTTTCTATCTTTTTTTGAATCTTATAAGAAACTAAAAATAATTTTTGCGATAATAAAGTTTCGTTTAATTCTTTTTCGTGCCGAACGTTAATGCAGCCCTTCTTTATTGCGGCGTCTTGATTAACTGCGGTGTATAAAAAATTCGGCATAAATTTGCTCTCTTTGCTATACTTATTATTTTTCTAAGGAAGAAATATCAACTACCTTCATTAGAGATTCAACGCTAATGACTTTTTCTAAAACTTTATTGCGGCCGTCTTCTGTCATCGGTATAAATCCGTACTTTTTAGCTGCTTTTGCGATTTCACTTAAAGGCGCGCCTTTTATTATTAAATCTTCAATTTCAGGCATCATTGGTATAATTTCAGAAACGGCTATTCGCCCTTTGTAACCAGAATTATTACAATGCGGGCAGCCTTTCGGATAAGCAATCTTTGGAGGATTTTTTGAATCCAGACCTAAGAGTTTACAAGTTTTTTCATCTGCTTTTTTTTCTTGCCGGCAATATGGGCAAAGCTTCCTTACTAATCTTTGAGCAATAATCCCCATTATATTGCCTGCCATTAAACTCGGTTTAATGCCTAAATCTATTAATCTTGGGATTGCTCCTAATGCATCATTAGTATGAAGGGTTGAAAATACTTTATGCCCTGTCATAGAGGCTCTTAAAGCCATTGCTGCCGTGTCATCATCTCTTATTTCACCGACTAACATAATATCGGGGTCTTGCCTTAACATTGACCGAATACCTTCTGCAAATGATACTTGCGTGTTTTCTCTGGCAGAAGACTGTCTGATTAATGGAACCTCATATTCAACAGGGTCTTCTAACGTCATTATATTGACATCTAAAGAGTTTAATTGTGAAATTATGGCATATAAAGTTGTTGTTTTGCCTGCCCCTGTCGGCCCTGTGACCAGCAATATCCCTTGAGGACGCTTTAAAATTTTATCTAAGCTAAACGTTACGTTTTCACTAAAGCCTAAATCCTGCATTCCTAAGCTCATTTTTTGCTTGTCTAAAACACGAATAACTATATTTTCCCCGTGGATTGTAGGCATTGACGAAACTCTTAAATCTATTGCACGATTATCTACTTTTATCGAGACTCTACCGTCTTGTGGATTAAGTTTGTCAGCTATGTTCATAGATGCCATTATTTTTATTCGATGACTCATTGCCGACCAGTGCTTTTTGTGAAGAGTACGGATAAGCATTAATATCCCATCAACACGATACCTTATCCTTAAAAAATTACCTTCAGGCTCAAAGTGTATATCAGAAACTCCTAATTTTACAGCGTCGGATAATACCGAATTTATAAGGCGGACTATCGGGTGTTCATAATCTTTCAAATTTGAATAATTTTCTAGGCTGCCGCTGTCTTCATTTTCTAATTCTTTAATTATACTGTCTATTGAAAGTTCGTGACCGTAATATTTATCTATTGCTTCCATAATATCGGTTTGAGATGAAACTTGAGGCTCAATCTGTACATCAGGAACAAGCCTGCCGACGGCATCAACAGCAACAACATCAAACATATCTGACATAGCCAATTTTAGCACTTTATTTTCAAGCTCTATCGGGAATACCTGATATTTTAAGGCAAAATCTTTTGGAATAAGGTTTAAAACATCAGCTTTTACTTCTGATGATTTAGGGTTAAAAAGATTATATCCTGAAAGTTCTGATAACGCTTCATTAAGAGCTGATTGCGAAATAAATCCTAAATCAAGAAGCATCTCCCCAAGCTTTAAGTTTTTATTTTTTTGTTCCTCTAAAGCTATGCTAAGTTGGTCGCCTGAAATCAGATTCTTTTTTAAAAGCAAATCTCCTATGCGAACAGAAGTTTTTTCTGCTTTTTCTTTATTATTATTTTCACTTAACTTTTCCATTTTATCAAGGTATCAAAAACTTAAAAAAAATAGTAGGAAATAAATATAAAATCCACAGAAGAATCCTTTTTATATATTCTTCTGCGGAATTATTTTATAAAAAATATTTTTTTACCCAGCCGGATAATTCAGATACGGGAACTCTGATTTGTTCCATTGTATCTCTATCTCTTATGGTAACTGTTGAAGGTTCTTGCTCAACTGTTTCAAAATCAACGGTTACGCAAATCGGCGTTCCTACTTCATCGTGCCTTCTGTATGCTTTGCCGATATTTGAAATATTCTCCAGAGCTACTCTGCCAACGCCTGTTTTAAGCAGCATTTCTTTTATCTCACTGCATTTATTAACTATGCCTTCGTGATTCTTTTTTAGAGGAACTATGGCTACTTTTATCGGAGCTAGATGTTTTTTTAATTTTAAGACTATCCTTTCGCTACCGTTTTCAAGCTGTTCTTCCGTATAAGCTTCACAAAGAACGGCTAAAACACCCCTTTCAACGCCTGCTGATGGTTCAATCACATACGGCAATATCCATTCCCCTGCTTCTTCATCTCGAATGCAAAGTTTTGTTGTTGAATGCTCGTTTTTATGTACTTTTGCTGAAATTTTAAATTCATTCTGATTCTTTGTATGATTACCTAAATCATAATCTGTT
>CAYWTE010000150.1:0-3679 GCA_964461145.1 uncultured Lactobacillales bacterium
AAACGGTCACGTATGTCTATATACGCTCACGTTTTGCGTTTCTCGCTCTTCGCATCTATCCTTTATAAAAGGAGTTTCGTAATACAGGTCTATTAAATGGAAAAAGTGCTCGTGATTAATGAAGAATTAAAAGAACTTAATGAATTAAAAAATATTCCGGCAAAAGGCTTGTTTTTCACTTCTATCGGCGGTATCGGCGAAATAGGAATGAACCTTTATGTTTATTCTTCTAACGGAAAAATGCTCTTAATCGATTGTGGGCTAGGGTTCGTTGGTGATATAATTCCTAGTGTTGAAATAATCGTTCCTGACGTAAAGTTTTTAGAAGAAAATAAAAAGAATATCGAGGCTTTAGTCATTACACACGCTCACGAAGACCATATCGGAGCAATATCTTATATTTGGGAAAGCTTAAAATGCCCGATTTATGCAACTAATTTTGCTGCTGAAATGATAGAATTTAAGCTTGATGAAAATGGACTGCTCGGGAAAGTGCCGCTTTTTAGAGTGGAAATCGGTAGCAATACCGTTTTAGACAGTTTTGAATTCGAAATGGTCAAAATTACTCACTCTATCCCTGAAGCTTGCGGAATCTTTATTAAAACGATGGGCAAGAAGATTTTTCATACCGGTGATTGGAAATTTGATGATGACCCCATAATAGGTCAAGTATCTGATTATAAACGCTTAAAAGAAATCGGCAAGCAAGGTTTAGATGTTTATGTTGGAGATTCGACTAATGCTAGTGTTTTAACTCATTCAAAAAGCGAGGGTGAGCTTAGAGATTCTTTTCCTGATTTATTAAAAGGGCTTACCGGAAAAGTTGCAGTTACTTGTTTTTCTTCTAACGTTGCCAGAATTGATACAGTTATGAAATCTGCTGCAGCAGTCGGCCGAAAAATATGCGTTGTCGGCCGCTCAATACTAAAAGTTATCGGCTGTGCTAAACTTTCAGGCTATCTTGAAGATATCCCCGAAATTATTTCTGAAGATGAAGCGTATTTTTTAGACAGTAATCAAGTTCTTTTCCTTTGTACCGGTTCACAAGGTGAATATCGCTCGGTCTTGAGCAAAATTGCCAGAGATGAGTTTAAAGATTTTCAATTAAGAAAAGGCGATACGGTGATTTTTTCTTCAAAAACTATTCCGGGAAATGAAAAATCCGTTATGGCAATTCAAAATAAGTTTTCCAGACGGGGCGTTAAATTAATTACTGATAAAGATTTCTTCGTGCACGTTTCAGGACACGGCGGAAAATGCGAAATAGAGCAAATGTATGATATGCTTAAACCCAAAACAGCCATTCCTGTCCATGGAGAATCTATGCATCTTGTTTGCCACGCTGATATTGCAGAGAGTAAAGGCGTTAAAAACATTGTTATGATGGAAAATGGGAACGTCCTTGATTTAACGCAAGAAACACCTGAGCTTATCGGTAAAATTTATACAGGGGCTTTTGCTCTTGACGGAAACCGTATGATTAAATTTGACAGCGATGTAATGAAAAAGCGCAAAAGAATTGCTTTTGAAGGAAATGTGATGATTTCTATCGTTGTGAATAAAAAATCTAAGCTTTTAGTTAAGCCGCAAGTTAGTTCCCCAGATTTACTTGACCCTAAGGATCATCTTGATATTATTCAGGAAATCCAAGGGCGTATTATTAATAACGTTAATAATATTAAAGAAAAAACTATAAATGATGAAATTTTAGCCCAAACGGTTAAATCCGCAGCTAAAAAAGTGATAGCCGAATATCTTGGTAAAAGGCCGATACTTACTATTCACATTGCTAGAGTATGATTAAGTTTAATAATCCTTTTATTTCTGCGCCGCTTTCAGGGGTTACTGACTATCCCTTCAGAATGATGATTAGGAAATTTTCAAAAAATGCGCTGATATTTTCAGAAATGATTAGTGCGGATTTAATCTTACAAAAACATATTAAAACTCTAAAAATGTTCGCTCCTGATGACCTCGAAAAGCCAATCGGAGTGCAAATCGTTGGTAATAATCCGCAAAAAATGGCAGATGCTGCTAAAATATGCCAAGATAAAGGTGCGGCAGTTATTGATATTAATATGGGTTGTCCTGTAAAAAAATTAATAAACAATCAAAGCGGAGCAGCTTTAATGATGAATGTTAATCTTGCGGCTCAAATTATTAATAAAACCGCTGAAGCGGTATCAACTCCGGTTACCGTTAAATTTAGAGCAGGGTGGGACGAGAATAATATTAATGCCGTAGAATTCGCAATTATGGCTCAAGAACAAGGAGCTGCTGCCGTTACAGTTCACGGTAGGACTAGAAGTCAGCTTTATTCAGGTAAAGTTAACCTTGATATTATTGCAAAAGTTAAAAATAATCTAAAAATACCTGTTATTGGAAACGGCGATGTTGTAGATAAGCTTTCAGCTCAAAATATGCAAAAATGCACTAATTGTGATGCAATTATGGTTGGCAGAGGCTTGATGGGGCGTCCATGGCTTTTGCAAGAATTATTTGATAATGATTTTATTCCTCCCGATTTAATAAAGCTTGAAAAAATTATTCTTGAGCATTATGATGCAATGTGTCACTATTA
This sequence comes from uncultured Lactobacillales bacterium, assembly GCA_964461145.1. GTDB lineage: Bacteria > Pseudomonadota > Alphaproteobacteria > CAYWTE01 > CAYWTE01 > CAYWTE01. Next base: position 2,582 of record CAYWTE010000150.1, read on the forward strand.
TGGTACATATGTGGCTTTAAGAGTTGCAAGAAAACATATAGGGTGGTATATAAAAAGATTGAAAAAAGTAAAAGATTTTCGTGAAAATTTTAATCAAATTACAGATGTTGATAAGGCAAAAAAAGCTATCTGTAATTTGTTTGGGGAACAATAATAATGAGCAATAAAAAAATAGCTTCTTATATTAAAAATCTTTACGATATTATCGAAAAAGGAAATTATAATCCTATTGAGGCTGAAGAAGTTCTTATAAAATTAACACTTGAATATACTAAAGGCAATGTTCTTAAAACCTCTGAATTACTAGATGTTGCTCAAGATAAAATTAAAAATAGTAAAGCAAAAATAGAAAAATGAATTTGATTTATTTTATAAAAAATAAATTTGCTGATGCTTCTTTAACTAAAAAGCTTACTTATGTTTTGCTGGTACTTTCATTTGTTTTCGGAATCCTTACTTATGTTGCTTTAACAGGGCAAATTATTAAGTCTATAAAATCTGTAACAATTCTTCTTAATATTGATTTAGTTTTATTTATGCTTTTGTTTTTAATGTTAATGAGGGGTATTGTTAAAACTTTTTTGCAAAAAAAGAAAAAAGAAGCTAGCTCTAAACTTAAGCTTAAATTAGTATTTTTCTTTGGAGTGGTTGCTGCAACTCCGGCTATTATTGTTTCTTTATTCTCGGCGTCTTTTTTTAATTTAGCGATGCAGGAATGGTTTTCTGATAAAATTAATAATGTTGTGGAAGAAACCTTAAATGTTGCTAATGCTTATTTAAAAGAGCATAGGCAAACAATAGCAGGGGAAACGCTTTTTATCTCTAATAATATAAACTCAAAATGGTTTGAATTTTCTCAAAATATGTCTTTGCTTAATGGCGTTTTGGAACAAGAAATTGTTTCTAAGGGGCTCGATGAGGCTGTCGTATTTAACAGGCTTGGGAAAGTAGTTGCCAGAGCTGGTTTTAATTTATCACTGCGTTTTGAGGAGGTTCCCTTTTGGGCTCTCGAGCAAGCAGAACAAGGTGATGTGGCAATTTTAACAGGTGGCTCTATGGATAGGATTAGGGCTTTGGTTAAACTTAATTTTATTGAGC
>CAYWTE010000151.1:0-3670 GCA_964461145.1 uncultured Lactobacillales bacterium
TTCCAGAAAAGGCAGGGAGAATTATCTGTGTTTGCTTAATTTCGAAGAAGCCGTTAGTCATTTAAATAATAATCCAAGTTTAACTTTATATTTGGCAATTATTGCAAGGTGGGCATTAAATACTAGGGACGGGGATTTAATCGGGGGTGATTTTCCTTCTTGGCTTAACGATATTTTAGGCAAAAATAAAATTTCAGCTTTAACTGATCATCGTGGAGAATGCTTTTATTCTGCCTGTCCTCATTATAAAAAGTGCTTTATAGAAAAAAATATAAGACGAGCTAAGTATGCTGAAATTATTATTTCTAACCACGCTCTTACACTCAATAATTCTATGCAAAATTATGATACGGAAGATTTGATTAATCGATATATTTTTGATGAAGGGCATCATTTATTTGATACGGCAAATGATGTTTTTTCTTCTCATATTACAGGGTTTGAAGGTGCTGAATTAAGGCGATGGCTGCTTGGTGGCGGAGCTAAAGGGCAAAACGATGCTTTGCGAATTAGAGGTCTTAAAAATCGACTAAAGGACGTTATAGAAGGTAATTCAAAAGCTTGTGATTACTTAAATTTGGCATTAAAATCAGCTTTATGTTTACCTGATTTTAGCTGGCAGCGAAGGATTAATGCTAATAATGCACTAGGTTCTTTTGAAGAATTTTTAATGCTGGTTAAAGAAGAAGTCTATAAAAGAACTGTTAATAATGAAAAAAATTATAATATCGAATGTGAAATTTTTCCATCTTCTAATCTTTTAATAAATGCAGCAGAAAATCTAGCAAAAGAGCTAAAAAATATAGAATATCCTTTAACTCGTTTAATTTTAGAGCTTAAAAAAATCCTTGAAGTTAAAATAAAAGAGCTTTCAACGCAGGAGCGGAATAGAATAGATGCAATTATTAATTCAATTAATAAAAGGGTCATTATTACCATAAATACTTGGATTGCTATGATAGAAACCTTAAAACAAGGGCTTCCTAATGATAAATTTTGTGATTTTTTTGAAGTAGAACGAGCAGGGGGATATGATACCGATTGCGGATTTCATCGGCATTGGGTTAATCCGATGTATCCTTTTGCCTTAGCTTTTAAGCATAAAGTACACGGTATGATTATAACTTCCGCAACCCTTGCCGATAAAAGTGGAAGTCTTGAAAATGATAAAAAGTCCGTGGAAATATTTAGCGGAATTAAAGACTTAACAAAAGATGAAAATTTATACCAGCCTTTTTATGTTAATATTAAATCTCCTTTTAATTATCAAAATCAAACAAAAATATTCGTCGTTAATGATATAAATAAAAACGGCTCTAATGATGTTGCTAAGGCATATGCTGAACTTTTTAAAGCTTCAAAAGGCGGAGCTTTGGGGTTGTTTACATCAATTGAGCGGCTTAAAAGTGTTTATCAGAAAATAAAAATAGAAGTTAATAATCAAGAAATTGCTCTTTATTCTCAGCATAATGATAATTTGTCTTTAAGTACGCTGATAGATATTTTTAAAGCAGAGGAAAACAGTTGCCTGCTTGGTACTGATGCTTTAAGAGACGGAATTGATGTTCCCGGAAACGGGTTGCGAATGGTGGTTTTTGACAGAGTGCCTTGGCCGCGGCCAAATATTTTACAAAAAGCAAGATGCGATAAGTTCGGTAAAGAATATTATACCGATATGCTTACAAGATTAAAATTAGCTCAGGCTTACGGCAGAATTATTCGTAAAGCAAATGATAAAGGCGTTTTCGTTATTCTTGATAAAAGTACTCCGACAAGGCTGCTTTCTGCTTTTCCTGATGGCGTTACCGTTAAAAGATGCGGAATTGCACAAGCTCTTGAAGATATCAGCTCTTTCTTCTAAGTCTTTTTAGAGGCTGCGGCTATTTTATTTGCAGCTTTTTTAGCCTGAATTTCAGGGTTAGGGGCTACTTCTTTTTTCCTGAAAAGTTTTTCTCCTAGAACTAATAAAGATGGCGTTACAATTAAAGTTAATATTGTACCAAAGCATATTCCAAAAATTATTGAAGATGAAAGCTGCGACCACCACTGCATTGAAGGCGAGCCTATGCTTATATCTCGTGATATAAAATCTAAATTTATCTCAAGCATCATCGGTAGAAGTCCTAAAGCTGTTGTTGATGCAGTTAACATTATCGGTCTTGCTCTTTGAAGCCCCGTTCTTAATGCCGCCTCAATAGGGTCTTTAAATTGCTTTTTTAAAACATTGTATGTATCAATTAATATAATGTTGTTGTTGACAATAATTCCGGCTAAAGAAATTACGCCTAATCCATTCATTACAATGCCAAAAGGACGGCCTGTTATCATTAATCCTATCATTACGCCTATGGTTGAAAAAAGTACTGCGGATAAGATTAAAAATGCCGAATAATAGCTGTCAAACTGTGTGATTAATATTATGCCTATCATAAATAATGCGATAAAAAAAGCTTTTAATAAAAATGATGAAGATTCATTTTGTTTTTCGTTATCGCCTTTATATTTAACAATAATTTCTTTCGGGAGAGGATTGTTTTTTAGCCAAATTTGGAGTTCTTTTAATTTAGTATCGACTAAAAGTCCTTCTTCTACATCAGCGTTTATTGTATAAACTCTTTTGGAATCAACTAGATTTATATTTCCTGTTTTATGCTTAGGAATTATTTTTATAAAATTTGAAATCGGGACTTCCCCGTTATTCGTTGTTATTTTTATTCGGTCTAACTGTGTTAAAGAGCGATAATCTTCAGGATATCTTGCGATAATATCTATTTCTTCTGAAGAATCTGAAGGGCGATATGATGAAAATTTTAAGCCGTTAGTTATCATTTGTATGGTGTCGCCTATGGTTACTAAATCTGCTCCGAATTTTGCTGCCTGCGCTCTGTCTACTTTAACTTCCCACTGAATTCCGGGGGGAGGGAGCGTGTTGTCCATATCTCTAAAACCTTCTATAATTCTCATTCCTTCCTCTATATGTGATACCGCTGAAGAAAGAAGGGTTAAATTCTTTGAAATTATATCTATTTTTATCGGTTTGCCTTGTGTAGGGCCGTCTCGCTCTTTTAATACTTCTATTTCTAATCCTACATATTTTTTAAGAGTTTCTCTTATTTCATCTAAAATCTTTTCTGCCGGTCGGCGCTTGTCCCAATCTTTAAAATTGAGTGTTATTGTTCCTATTATATCTTCAGCATCATTAAATCTTCCTGAGCCACTAACTGTGTAAATAGTTTCTATTTCTGAATTATAAGAAAAAACTTCTCGTTCAATTTGCCTTACTAATTTATCTTGTTCATCAATTGATAAATTTCCTCTTCCGTGGATTTTAATTTCGGCTCGGTCAGGCTCAATATTAGGGAAAAATTCAACGCCTTTATTGAAAGCTCCATAACTGAATATGGTTAATATTAAACATACAAATATTAAAATTGTAACTTTTAGCGGATTGTTTAAGGCTGTTTTTAATATTTTCGAATATAATCCTAAAAATCCTGATAATTTGCTTATATCTCCGCTTTCTAGAATTTTTATGTTATTAGAGTTTGAGTTATTCTCCGTGCTTTTGCCAAAAGTGAACCCTAAACTAGGAATAAAAATTAAAGCCATCAATAATGATGCAGATAAAATAGCAACTAAAGTTATTGGGAAAAATTTCATAAATTCTCCG
>CAYWTE010000152.1:0-2337 GCA_964461145.1 uncultured Lactobacillales bacterium
CAGGGTCAGCTTGCTGACGCCCAGGACAAAGTCGTTCAGGATGGCGTCTCGCCAGCTAACCATGCCGGGCACTCTTAATTTCGAGAAAAAAGGTCGGGCTTGCGCAAAACATACTGAACCGGCCTCGTTGTTTTTTCGACCATACCATCTTCCACCAGACGTTGAAGCCAGGTCTTTGCCTGTGCATTTGAAACATCCAAGGCTGCTGCAACCTCTGTATCCTTCATTGGCCTGAGCAAGATTTTTTGCATGGATTGCTTTACCGCTGAAAAGAGCATCTCGGCTGGAGTCATATCCGGATCATGAATATTTCCAACCAATATCCCTTTGGGGGGGGCTTTGTCTCCCTGCGGCACAGCAGAGGACACTTCCTGAGTTCCTCCTGGTTCAAGCTCCAGAGTAGCCTCCTCAAGTTGTGCGGAAGGAGCATCATCAGATTGATCCAGTGTTGCTGTCTCGACTTGTTGAAAAACTTTACTCTGAGTTGAGGATGGTGGTTCTTCTAACAAGGATAACTGTGCCCGTGCAGGATGTTCGGGTAAAGGAACACTTGCATTGAAAATTGCCTCGAATGAATCAGGGTCTTTCGGGTTAGGCCAAGGGATGGCTCCTTTTTCGCGAAGGGCATCAAAAGCTGGACAGGACCTGCCTGTGGAACGAAGGAACACAGGCACAAATTTAAACCTGTCGAGCTGTTCGACAGCACCTGCCCATGTGCCACCTTTTTTTAAATCCGAGTTGACAACCAACGAAGCATCGGCCAGTGCATAAATCAACTTGTTCCGTTGCATGGCGTTGCCAACGTTAAAGCCGGCGCTTGGGTCATAGGGTGATATCAGCACCAGGAAACCAGCGAGTAGAAGGTTACGGTGCTCGCGGATCATGGTGGTTTTTTCTAACCTGTCCGCCAGGACACCACAGACTTTGCCACCTGCCTCAAGCGCGCCACGCATGGCGGCCTGGTCGATACCTTTAGCGCCACCTGAGACGATCGTCCTGCCAGCGTTGGCGGCCAGGCGTCCAACAGACATGGTATAATCAACCAAAGAGTCGTCCACATGGCGCGATCCGACGACGGCAAGACCACCTTTTTCGAGCAAGTCTTTGTCACCACAGCCGTAGAGTACAGCCGGTGCGTCTTCGCGGAGGCGAGTTTTCAGACGACGCGGATAGTCAGCGTCGGCACGGCTGACCACCCAGATGGCGCGTGCTTGCCAGCGCTCGATCACTTGGCTCAACAGGAACCCGCGTCCCAACAGTCTCTGCAGGCGGCTTTCGTCGATCACCGGGTGGCATGCATGCAGGATCTCGGCCGCATCAGATGAGATGAGATCTGCTGGTTGTCGCTGAATCTCAAGCAAATGACGGGCGAGGCGTTTGTACTCACCTGGCGAAAGCAGGTCGGGTGAAATAACGCCACGTCCGGCAATAAGCGGGGCTGTCAGCAGCAGGATTGCCTGAGTGTTCGGTGAGAGTGTCGGCGTCATTTTTCGTGCCCCGTTTGTGAAAGAGCCAACGGCCAGACAGTGCCACTGCCATTTTTGCGCAGTAACCATGCAGACACCGTTAGCGTCCATCGCGAATCGACCATGTCATCGACCAGGAGGACCGGCCCGGGAAGGATGGGCTGGCCGTTGCATTCGAGGGAACCATCAATGTTGCGCGCTTGTTGGATACTGTTTGCCATCGTTTTCTGTTCGGGCCTTGCGTCTGTTTTTGCGATGACCCTATGAAACGGCAGACCGAGTGCTGCAGCCAAGCGTTGCGCGAAATTCGGAACCAATTCGGGATGCCGAAGCGAAGGAACACAGGTCACCCAGGTCGGCCCTGGTTGCGGATTCCACTTCTGGATCATCTTCACGCAGGCAGCAACAAGGGCATCGGAAAAGTGGCCGTCGTGGTATTTGCCCTGTCGAACCACGCCGCCCCAACCGGAATCGTTCCAGACGCACAGCGCTTTACCGGGCTCGGCCTGATGGGCGGTGTCAATGAATCCCTTGACGTCGTATTGGGGCATTCCACCAGCGGGCCACTTTTTGCGCGGCTCGATCGGCAAACTGGTTCGGCGAAGAAATGCAACGGCTTCTTTGATCAGTTCGGCATCCACTGTTGTAGGCAGTGGGGGCAAGGCAGGTTTGGAGACGCCACTTGGATCGCCGTCAAGCGCGCTGATCAGAAAGCCCATGTGCCCACCGAACGGCAGGCTGACATAGTCCTTCATCTGCTGGTGCTCGTCTCGCCGCAGCGCAGTAAGACGTTCCGCGCGATCCCAAAATGCTTCACTCAGTGTTGCCGCCGTTAGTTGCCACCTGCTGCCTTGCTTGGCGATGGGAGCCG
>CAYWTE010000152.1:2347-3652 GCA_964461145.1 uncultured Lactobacillales bacterium
CTTCAAGAGAGATCAATGCGATCGTTTTCTCGATACGACCTTTGCTCAGGTTAATTCGGCCCATCAATTCGGGAACGGACAAGCCGTCGGGAGCTTCTTCCAGCGCGCCCACGACATCGGCAACTTCCTTTCGGGTCGGGAAAGCGCTTCGGATAAACCAGTCTGTAATGTCTGACTCTTCCTCGCCGCTGAGCAGCACCCCGTAAGCAGAGTCCAGCGCACGTCCCGCGCGACCAACCTGCTGGTAGTAGGCAACGACCGAACCTGGCATCTGGTAGTGGATGACAAACGCCAAGTCGGGTTTGTCGTAGCCCATGCCCAGTGCCGTCGTGGCAACCAGTGCTTTTACCTGGTTATTCAGCAGTGCGTTTTCCAGATGCTCGCGGCGATCACCGGTTTCCCCGGTATAGGACTCCACGTTGAAGCCTTGGGTCTTCAGCCATTCCGCAACTTGATTGGCGTCCCGCACCGTCAGCGTATAGATGATGCCGTGACCCTGCAGCGTAGCGAGTCGCTCCGCCAACCACGCAAGCCGCTCGGCTTGACTGGGTAAGCGGATGGTTTGCAAAGTGAGCGAGGCTCGATTGAGATCGCCCCTTGATACAGCGAGTTCAGGGCCGAGAACGTTGGCGAGGTCCTCCATCACCCTGTTGTTCGCTGTCGCCGTAGTAGCGAGGAGTCGCAGGTTGGCCGGCAGCGTCTTGACGATGCGTTCCAGCAAGCGGTAATGAGGGCGAAAGTCGTGCCCCCAATCGGAAATGCAGTGCGCTTCGTCGATGACCAGCATGGAAATTTGTGCGGCGATACTCGCCAGCACCTGGGTCCGGAATCGCTCGTTTGCCAGGCGTTCGGGCGAGATCAATAGAATGTCGATTTCACCGTTGGTCAGCTTGTCCTCGACAGCCGTCCAGTCGTCTTTGTTGTCGGAGTTGATCGTGGCGGCGCGGACCCCCATTCGTTCCGCTGCGGCAACCTGATTTCGCATCAGTGCCAGGAGCGGTGAGATCAGCAATACCGGGCCAAAACCGGCTTCCCGCAGCAATCTGGTCGCTATGAAGTAGACAAAGCTCTTGCCCCAACCGGTTTTCTGCACCACCAATAGGCGGCCTTTGCCTGCGACGATGTGACGAATGGCATCTTCTTGGCCATCACGGAAGGTGGCATCTGCCAGCCCCGCACCGATTCGAAGAAGCTCCAATGCTCGCTTGCTTGAATACTGCACCTACCCCTCCGTAAAAATTTTCATCAGAAGCAGCGACCGGATTTCCGGCACGATCTGTCGCGCTGATTGCAGTTCATGCCGCC
>CAYWTE010000153.1:0-3613 GCA_964461145.1 uncultured Lactobacillales bacterium
TACTGAGTATTGATTCTCTTATAAATAAAGGTGTCGGCAGTGAAGTTTCTATTATCAGAACAAATCCTGCAAATGGACAAATTGAAACTAAAAAAGGCCAAATCGTTGCAAATAACGGCTCTGTTTTAGTTAAAGTAGACGGACAAATTCAAGATCTAGGCGATGCAAAATTAGGGTTTGATAAAATCCCGGAAGGGCTTAGGGTAGACCCTACTTTAGTTTTAAAGATATTTAACCCTAATGAAGGCTTGCAAGATATTGAACTTAAATATTTAACAGGAGGCTTAAGCTGGCAAGCTGATTATATCGCTAATATTGATGATAAGCTTAAAAAAATGGATATTAATGCCTTAGTAACACTTAATAATCACTCCGGTGTTGCCTATAAAAATGCTGATTTAAGGCTTATGGCAGGCGATATCAACAGAGTTTCAAGAAGAAGTTTTGCTCAAGCAAAAATGAATATGGAAATAATGGAAGATACCGTCGCCGCTGCAGGATATGCTATGGATTCAAAAGCTTTTTCGGATTATCATTTATATACTTTGAGCAACAAGGTAGATATATTAAACAACCAAACCAAACAAGTTTCTATGTTTTCAGTAAATAATGTTAATTATAAAAAACAATATCGTTTTGATAACTTGACTAATGTTTATAAAGGAAACACTCCGGAATTTAAAAATAATTCCGCTAATGTTTTTATTTTATTTAAAAATTCTAAAGAAAACAGTTTGGGAATCGCTATGCCTAAAGGAACTGTCAGAGTTTATGAAAAAGATACAGGCGGTGAAACCTTGTTTGTCGGTGAAGATAATATCAAACATACCAGCAAAAATGAAGAAGTAGAACTTAAAACCGGCAAGGCTTTTGATATTAAAGCTTCTGGAAAGCAAACCGAATATCGTCCTCTCGGGCAAGATGTTTATGAAAATACTTATGAAATAACATTTACTAACAACACTTCTTCTCCCGCAAATATTTTATACCGCCAAAATATTTATGGTAAATGGAAAATTCTGCAAAGCTCGATTCCTTATAAAATAGATGATGCTTCAAGGGCTTCCTGGGAATTAACAATTGCTCCAAATCAAGAAATAACCCTTGTTTATCAGGTACAGGTATCAAATAGATAAGGATAAAATTAAAAAAAATAATAAAAATGCTTGCTTTTTATAAAAAAACTGTTATTATGCAAGTAATACCTAGTAAAGGTATATGGTTTCAAGGATTGGAACCACAATAGTAAATTGGGAAACCTAGAACAGGAGAAACGAAATGGCTTCAAATACTGTAGCTCTAACAGGTGGTGTTCGTACCAGCTTAGCGAGCTTAAAATCAATCAATAAAAATATGGAATCAACCAACGAAAAGTTGGCGAGCGGAAAAAAGATTAATTCTGCTATGGACGGTGCTAACGCTTACTTTACAGCTCGTTCATTAGACAGCAGAAGGGAATCTTTGGAAGGCTTGATGGATAGTATGCAAATGGCTGCAAATACTTTATCAGAAGTTGATAATGCAGTTTCTACGCTTACAAGTTACTTAAGTTTGGCGGAAACGGCTTGTACCGAAGCGCTCGATATTAGTAATACTTCATCAGAATTAACTGCTTTAACTGCTTTTGATTCAACTCAAAAATTAGCTGATTTATCAGGTATTAATACAGGTGACAGCTTTGATATTCAAGTTGGCACAAGCAGTTCTGATAAATTCAGGGTTACAATTACTGCAACAGATACAATTTCTGACGTTGCAAACCAAATTAACGGAAGTACAGAAGCTTCTGCTTTAGGGTTAAGAGCATCTGTTAGAAGCGGAAAGCTTATTGTTAAACAAACTGACGGTAAAGCATTTACTGTAAGTGACGTTTCCGGTAATGCAGCTTCTGCTCTAGGTTTTGGTTCTAACGAAGTAACAGGTAGCGGCATTTCTACTGTTGGTGCAGTCGGCATTAATAACGGTTCAAAATTATTAATGACAGTCGGAACAACAACAAAAACTTTAGAATTCGATTCTTTAGATGAAGATTCTGATGTTGTTAACACAATCATCAATGCTTTCGGATCTGATAAAGTTTCAGCTTCTATCGACAGTACAGGTGCTTTAAGTGTTACATCTTTAGATGGGAGTGCTATCTCTTACCGTGAAGTAGGTCAAGCAACTTTTGAAGCTTCTGAAGCATCAAATACACTGCAAACTCACATTACAGCTGCAGACATAACACTCGGTTCTCAAATTAACTTTACTGTAGGAACTGAAAACTTTACTTATACCTATGATACAGCTCAAGCAACTGTTGCTGCTTTAGAAACTGATATGCAGGCTGCTTTTGATGCTGCAGTAGGTTCAGGCCGTGTTACAGTTGACTTAGGTGACGGTACAGCAGGTACAAATATAACTTTTGTTACCACAGATGGTGAAAACGTTACTTATGAAAACGTATCTCAGCAACAAATTACATCTACTGGTGATGTTAACAATGCTGCTATTCAAACATTGAATGGTACGCAATTAACTATTAACATTGCAGGACAAGGTGCTATTGCTGTTGACTTTGGTGCAGCAGAATTCGGTGCAGGTAGTACTTTAGCTGACGTAAGAACTTCAATTCAAACAGCTTTAACAACTAACGGTACTTATGTTGCAGGTGAAGATTACCAAATTAACGTAAGCGGCGATAGATTACAAATCGTAACTTTAGGCGGTACTGCAACATTAGTTGCCGGCGGTGCTGCGGCTGCTACTCTTAATTGGGGTGCTTCAGCTCAAGTTGCCGGTGGTAATTTAGATAATGCATTGTTCGGTGATGCCGCTCCTGCATTAACTAAAGATGCCGCTGCAAGCTCTAATGTTGTTGATACATTAAACTTAACATCTTCAATTTCTGCAGTTACAGGCTCAAACTTAAGAGCTGCTAACGCTGTATTGTTTGATGATTATCTTAACCAACTCGATGAGTTAGTATCTGATACATCATATAAAGGTGTTAACTTAATGGACGGTGACGACTTGCAAGTTTACTTCAATGAAAGCCGTACAACATCTATCACCATTCAAGGTAAAATAATGGACTCAACAGGTTTAGGTCTTGATAACAGCATCAACGGCTGGCAGACAAATGCTGACGTGCAAATAGCTCTTGATCAAGTATCTACTGCTAAGTCAACCGTTGAAACATATGCTAAAAAGTGGATTTCTAACATGAGTGTTATCGACTTACGTAAGAGTTTCACTGAAGATATGTCTACAATGCTTCAAGTTGGTGCAGAAGATTTAACCTTGGCAAACATGGAAGAAGAATCAGCAAGCCTCTTGTCTTTACAGACATCACAAAGCTTGGCATTGAACTCTTTGACCATTGCTTCTCAAACGGCTCAGTCAATATTGCGTCTGTTCCAATAATAATAAGCAATATAATAATAATGCTAGAGGCGGAAGAATTCCGCCTCTTTTTTTATACTCGATAATAATTTAGATTTCGATTTAAACAAAAAAAAGGAAAAGTTGTCATTCTCGAACGGCTATAAGGCGTTCGGAAATCCAGAAAACTTAAGTAAGGATCCCCCCGACGCTAATGCATCGAGGATGACAATAAGGGGGCTTTGTTTCA
>CAYWTE010000154.1:0-3603 GCA_964461145.1 uncultured Lactobacillales bacterium
GGGAGTTCGAGCCTCTCATCACCCACCAATCAAATCAAGGCTTGACACACAACCGCCCACCAAGGCGGTTTTTGTTTATTAAAATGGATTTTAATGATTTTATTATAAGTCTTCTGTTTTAAATTCGTTATAACCTTCATAATAATAACTAACGTCAATACCTTTTATAAATACGCTGCGTTCATTAATTTTATCTGTTAAGGCGTTTTTTAAGAGGTATTTTATTTCAATATCTTTAATTGGGCTGCGTTCCATAGCAGATAAATAATCATTTTTATCGATTTTATTCCAATCTACAACTTTTTTTAATTCTTTTTTTAAAATCAAATCCAGCCAAATTCTGATAGCACGGCCATTACCTTCACGAAATGGGTGAGCAATATTCATTTCTACATATTTTTCAACAATTTCATCGAAAGTTTTTTGAGGCATTTTTTCTACATATTTAATCGATTGCGCTAAATATATAGCTGAGGCAAAGCGGAAATTTCCTTTAGATATATTAACATCTCGTATTTTGCCGGCGAAATCATAAATATCATCAAATAAATACTTATGAATTTGTTTTAATCCTGCGAATGTGCCAATTTTAAATGTATTAATTTTTCCGGTATCAAAAAGTTTTTTTGCTTTTTGCTTACTGATTTTTTCTTCATTTTTATTTAATTCAAGTTGGTTTGTAATGCCTAATTTATTATGCAAAACCATTAGTTACTCCTTATAATATTGAATAATATAATATTTCTTATTAAAATTCTATAAATTTTCATTAAGATTTTTTGCAATTACAAGAAATTCTTTATTACCTTCAGGGCCTAGAATAGGGCTGGGAATAACGCTAAAAACCTGCCAATTTTTATTCTCTAACCAAATTTTTATATCCACACAAATGCGTTGATGCACATTATCATCTTTAACCACGCCTTTTTTGCCGATTTCTTTTCTTTCTGCTTCAAATTGCGGCTTAATCAAAGCAATTAAGAAACCTTCATATCTAACTAATTCTAAAGGTTTTTCTAGAACTTTTTTAAGACTTATAAAGCTGGTATCACAAACACAAATATCTATTTTATCAGGTATTTCATTATTGGTTAAATATCTAGCATTAGTCCGCTCTAAAACAACAACCCGCGTGTCAATTCTAAGGCTGTGGGCAAGTTGACCGTATCCAACATCAACGGCATAAACCTTTTTTGCTCCGTTTTTAAGTAAGACATCGGTAAATCCGCCGGTCGATGCTCCGACATCAAGGGCAATCATATTTTTTACATCAATTTTTGAATAATTTAAGGCTTCATCTAACTTTAGTCCACCTCTGGAAACCCATTCCAGCTGTTTACCTCTAATTTCTATTTGAACATCTTCAGGATAAGCAATTCCTGCTTTTTCAGCCTTTTTACCGTTAACATAAACAATTCCGCTCATAATAAGGCTTAAAGCTTTTGATGGGCTTTCACAAAGTCCTTTTTGAGTTAATAGAATGTCTAGCCTATTTTTCATTTATAATTTTTATCAAAGTTTCTTCGATATGTTTATCGTCCAAACCTGCTTCGGCGAGCTGTTCATTGGTATCAGCGTGATTAATAAATTTATCAGGAATAAATATACTTCTAAATTTAACATTATCAAGCAGCCCTTCATTATGAAGATATGCGGAAACAAGTGCGTTATATCCTCCGACAGAACCTTCTTCAACTGTTATGATAATTTTATGGGTAAGAGCAATATCTTTAAGCATTTTTGTATCAAGAGGTTTAGCAAATCTGGCATTAATAACGGTAATTTGTTTTTTAGTTTTATCTTCGGCGATATCAGCAGCTTTTAGAACGTCTTCAAGCCTTGAGCCTAAGGAGAATATGGCCAAATCTTTGCCGTTTTTAACAATCTGACTTTTACCTATGGGAATAATTTTGCCTTGTTTAGGGATTTTATTTTCATCAAGATATCCTTTTCCCCTTGGATACCTAAACGCAATGGGCCCTTTATTATAAGCAGCAGCAGTAATTATCATATCAACGAGTTCTGCTTGGTCAGCAGGAGCCATAACGACCATATTCGGAATATGCGATAAATATGCGATATCAAAATTACCATTATGAGTAGCACCATCAGAGCCTACAAGTCCACTTCTATCAATAGCAAACTTAACGGGCAAGTTTTGCAGTGCGACATCGTGGATTATTTGGTCATAAGCACGTTGCAAAAAGCTTGAATAAATCGCCACAAAAGGTTTATAACCTTCAGCAGCAAGCCCTGCAGCAAAAGTAACGGCGTGTTGTTCTGCAATCCCGACATCAAAATAACGACGAGGAAACTTTGCTTGAAACTTATCAAGTCCGGTACCTGCAGGCATAGCGGCGGTTATTGCTAATATTTTCTTATCAATTTTAGCTTCATTTATCAAAGCATTTGCAAAAACATCAGTATAAGAAGGCGTCGTATGACCGGAAGTTTTATACATTTCACCTGTTTCAGGGTCAAATTTTGTAACGCCGTGGAATTTACTAGGGTCTTTTTCAGCCGGCTCAAATCCTTTTCCTTTTTGAGTGATAATATGCACTAATACAGGGCCGTTAATGCCTTTTGCATCTCTTAAATTTCTAAATACGGGGATAAGATTATCAAAATTATGACCATCAATAGGCCCGATATAATAAAATCCTAATTGCTCAAATAAAGTGCCTCCTGTAAAAAAACTTCTAGCCAAACCTTCTGCACGTTTAATAACCGGAAAGTCTTTCACTAGTTCCAAAGCTTTCTGGCGAAGGTTAACAAATTTAGGAGAAGATAAAATAGCTGATAAATAACCGCTTAATGCACCAACGGGTTTAGATATTGACATTTCATTATCATTTAATACGACGATCATTTTAGCATTAGAAGCACCGGCATTATTCATTGCTTCAAAAGCCATACCGCCGCTTAATGCTCCGTCACCGATAACGGAAATAACGTTATGCTTCTTTTTAGCGATATCTCTGCCGATAGCAAGTCCTAGTGCTGCTGATATTGATGTTGAGCTGTGTCCTGTACCGAAAGCATCGAATTCGCTTTCTGATATTTTAGGAAAGCCGGATATTCCGTTTTTCTGGCGAAGTGTTGAGAATTTATTTTTTCTGCCTGTTAATATTTTATGAGCATAGGCCTGATGTCCTACGTCCCAAATTATTTTATCTTTAGGAGCATTAAATATGTAATGAAGAGCGATAGTAAGCTCGATAACGCCTAAAGAAGAGCCTAAATGCCCTCCTGTTTTTGATACATTTTCTATCATAAAATCGCGTAATTGAGAAGCAAGCATAGGCAAATCATTTATCGATATTTTCTTTAAATCTTGAGGAGATTTTATATTATCAAGTAAATTTTGCATTATTTTTTTCTCTCAATTATATATTTTGCAAGCATTTCTAAAATTTGCGTATTTCTTTTTAATTCTTTCAAATCAGCGATAGCATCATTTACGAGCTCTGCTGCTTTTTCCTTAGCTTTTTCAAGCCCTAAAAGTGAAATAAACGTAGCCTTATTAGCACTTAAGTCTTTGCCTGCTGTTTTACCAAGCTCTTGAGTAGAACCTTCAATATCAAGGATATCATCGGCTATTTG
>CAYWTE010000155.1:0-3599 GCA_964461145.1 uncultured Lactobacillales bacterium
GTACTTTAAGGGAATTAATTAATGCAAGAGATAAACATAAGGATATTTATCAACTTATAGAATCTATGAATGATCATTATGAAATACCAGCTACATTTGATGGAGAATTTCCCGAGTTCGCATTTAAGGGAATAGGTGCTCCAAGATTAATTATAGGGAGAAACTATATAATTCCAGATGGAACTGGAAAAGAGGTGAAAGCTAAATTATATGATGCAGTTGTAATGGAGCAAGACAAAGAAATTTACGGATCTTATGAAACAGATGATGGAAAACATTTACTATGTAGAGATAAAATGACCCAAGAAGAGCTTAATGCATATAAAAGACATCCAACAACTTTTTTTGGAACCGTAGATGAAAGAAATAAGCAGAAAATAAATGATCCTTTAGAGCTTTATGATTTCTTTCATAATACTTATAAAAGAAGCTCAAAAGAAAAGTTGTTAGAGTTTATGAAATACCATCCGGATATTGAGGAATTAAAAAAAATGTCGCAATCAGAATTAGCTTCAATATATTGCGAAAGAATGGTTGTTTCTATGGAAATTAAGAAAGTGAATTCTTGAATGATATTTTTAAAAACATATTAAAATTATCTTAAGCCCTAATAGCCTCAAAAGCTGTCTGTGGGTTTGTGTCATGACGGTTATTAATGTTTTTTCGTAATCCTTAAAAAGAGCCTCATTAAGATTCTTCTTTATTTTTCAGAAAAAGTATGTTATTTTTCTGAAAGAATAAGGAGTATTTAATATGAGCAAGTCTATGAAGGATAAGGTAATTTCAAGGATTTATGGTCGGGGTAGGGGTTGGGCATTCTCCGCAAATGATTTTCTTGCCGATTTTAAGCGAGATGATATAGATAAAGCATTCTCTTTCCTTGCTCAAGAACAAAAAATCCGCAGGGTTATTCGTGGCATTTACGACTATCCGATTTATAGTGAAATCCTCAAGAAATATGTTGCTCCGGACATTGAACAGGTTGCCTATGCCCTCGCTCGCAAGTTTAGCTGGAGAATTCAGCCAACCGGAGATACGGCTCTTAATTATTTAGGGCTGTCCACTCAAGTTGTTGGCAAAAGCATTTATTTATCAGATGGTCCGAGTAAAAAATACGATATAGACGGTCAAATTATCGAATTTAAAAACACAGTATTAAAAGAAGCTGCCCTAAAAAATCCGATTAGTGCATTGATTGTCCAAGCCTTAAAAGCTATGGGGGAGAATAATCTTTCTGCCGATTTCTTAAATAAGCTCAAGGATAAATATTCATTAGAAGAGTGGCGTAAAATCAAAAGCGACACCTCAAATGTTACCGGCTGGGTCTATAAAAACATCAGCAATATGGTATCAGAATTAGAGGGAGATAAATAAAATGGAAAGAATTATTAACTCCACCGAACAGGAACGCCGAGCAATCTTCTTAGATACTGCCCAAAAAACCGGAATGCCGGCAGCTATGGTAGAAAAAGACTTTTGGGTATGCTGGGTGCTGGGTAAGATCTTTTCCGATACCGCTTTACAAAAACTGCTCTGTTTTAAGGGAGGGACATCTCTTTCAAAGGTATTTCACGTTATAGAACGCTTTTCTGAAGATATCGACTTAATTTTGGATCATCGAGTTTTATTAAAAGATGATGAAATCATAGAGCAGGCTTCAAAAAGTAAACAGGAAAAATTTAATAGGGAAATTAATGAAAGGGCAAAGAGTTATATCGCAACTGAACTAAAGCAAAAGCTGGAGGCGATACTTAAAAATATTTGTGAAGTTGGTGTAGCTGCCGATGATGGGCATATCTTAAATATAATTTATCCAAGATCTTTAACAGATACCTATATAAGACCGGAAATAAAGTTAGAAGTGGGTCCGTTAGCAGCGTGGAACCCGAACGATAAATTCCCGATTAGTAGTTACGTAGCCCAAACTGAGCTGGGATTAGGAATGAAGGATATTACCGTTACAACCATCAGGGCTGAGCGAACCTTTTGGGAAAAGGTAACAATTTTGCACGCCGAGCATTATCGACCGGAAACTTCAAAAGTTCCGCCAAGATATTCAAGGCACTATTACGATTTATATAAAATGGGCAATTCAACGATTAAAGACGTTGCTCTCTCTAATTTTGAGTTATTAGAAGAAGTAGTGAAATTTAAGAAGTGTTTTTATCCCAGCAGTTGGGCTAATTATGACTTAGCACAAAAGGGGAGTGTAAAGTTATTTCCGTCAGAACATAACTTAAATTATTTAGAAGTTGATTATAAGGCAATGAAGAATATGATTTTTGGCTCATATCCGGATTGGGAAGAAATATTAAAGTATATTAAAGAATTGGAAAGTGAGATTAATGATTAGCAAAAAAGAGTTTGCTAAAGGCAAAATGGTAGGGTAAAGTATCTTAATAAGATTTACTCGTAAGGATTGCTGAAAAATGCTGGGGTAAAATTGGGGTAAAATCACAAATCCATAAATATCCATAAGCATCAATATCTATCCATATCGGGCAGAAGGGGATTGTTACAAAGGTCTAAGTTGACTATGGAATTGATACATAAAAATACATCTAAATCCACTTAAATCCATTTGCGTCCATTTTTTGTCGACCCCACTTTTAATCAGGGGGTCGTGGGTTCGAATCCCGCTACGCTCACCAATCAAAAATCCTTGTAATTCAATGAGTTACAAGGCTTTTTTAATACTTAAAATCAAGCTAAAAATTCAACCTAAAACTGCTGGGGTAATGGTGGGGTAATTTCCTGTAGCTAGTCGCAGCTAGTCATAGCTAGACTTGGCTAGAGATAGCTCGTTTTCAAAGTCCTTTTTCTGTTTTTTTAAACAAAGATGTTTATAACTTTTATATTCTTATTATTCAATTATATAATTGACTTTTTGCGAATAATATTTTACAATACAATTGCTCGTTTTGGAATGGAATGAGTGTATCGGGTCGGAGACCCATTGTTTACCCGATGCACTTATATTTAATTGCATCAATTAAAAATTATCAATTTTTTTTAAAAGGTGCAATAAAATGCAAAATAAAATTTTCATGAGTACTAATCCTCAAAACAAAGATTTATCATTATCTGATTATAAAACTCTTCCTTGGGTTGAATTTAAAGAATTATTGAAAGAAATAAGGGAAAAATCAGACGGTGTCACTTGGCAATGTGAAATAGTTTCATCTTCCTCTCCAGATGAAGAAAAGAAAAAAGCCGAACATCTGAAAAATATGGTAGATATGGGGCTTCTTGAAGGGGAGATTAAAAGATACCCCTTTTTAGATGGCGGTGGTCTAATGAAAGTTATATATTATGGGCCTACAAAAGAAGGGTATTTATTTTTAAAAAATATAGAAAATAGCAATTTTTTAAATCAGATAAAAGAAAGCATCTTTAATATAGGAAAAGAAGAAGTTAAAGATTTAGCTAAAAAAACATTTCATATTTGTTTTATTTTTTTTATAACGTACATTGTGAATGTTTTAATAAATAATCTTTTATAGCCAAGTGAGTTATTTTTGATTTGATATTTCCCTCCTCCCAAATGTCATCCTGAACTTGTTTCCACTAGTGTCCAAGAAAAGGTTAATAAAAATCAT
>CAYWTE010000156.1:0-282 GCA_964461145.1 uncultured Lactobacillales bacterium
ATGCTTTGGCTGAAAAATATTTATTGCCGATAATTTTTTCTACGCACCCGAGAACAAAAAAACGTCTGGACAACTTAAAAGATATTAAAATTAATGATTTAATTAAATTTTCCAAACCATTTGGTTTTTTTGAATACATTAATTTGCAAAAGAACGCAAAATGCGTGCTTTCTGACAGCGGCACTATTACAGAGGAAAGCTCTTTGCTTGCCTTTCCTGCAGTAACAATAAGGAATACTCACGAAAGACCTGAAGGAATGGACGAGGCTTCTTTAATTATGT
>CAYWTE010000156.1:292-3578 GCA_964461145.1 uncultured Lactobacillales bacterium
CGGACTTAAAACACAAAATATTATGGACGCTGTTGAAATAGTAACTTGTCAATTTGCTGAAAATCCTCTTTCAATTAAGCCGATTAAAGATTATGATGCAGATAACGTATCAAAAAAAGTGGTTCGGATAATTATGAGCTATACTGAATATGTTAATCAAAATGTTTGGAAAAAATAAATAAAAATTATGATAATTTTAAGGCAAAAAAATGTTTAAAAATAAAACTTTATTAATAACCGGCGGAACAGGTTCTTTTGGTAATAAAATGCTTCGGTACTTTCTTGAGCATACACAAATTGAACAAGTCAGAGTTTTTTCTCGTGATGAAGAAAAGCAAGATAAAATGCGAAATGAGCTTTGTAATAAAAAAGTTAAGTTTTTTATCGGGGACGTGAGAAATTATGAAAGCATAAATAATGCTCTAAAAGGTGTTGATTTGGTTTTTCACGCTGCCGCATTAAAGCAAGTTCCGTCTTGTGAGTTTTACCCTATGGAAGCAGTGCAAACTAATATTTTAGGCGCAAATAACGTATTAAACGCAGCCGTTGAAAATGGAGTTGAAAAAGTTATTGTTTTATCAACCGATAAAGCCGTATATCCTATAAATGTTATGGGAATGAGTAAAGCTATTATGGAAAAATTAATGATAGCAAAAGCCAGAATTACCGATGATAAAAAAACAATTTTATCTGCAACCAGATATGGTAATGTTATGGCTTCAAGAGGCTCTGTTATTCCTTTGTTCGTTAAACAATGCAAGGGAAACAAAGATATTACGGTTACTGACCCTGATATGACTAGGTTTTTAATGTCTTTAGAAGAATCGGTAAAACTGGTTTTATATGCTTATAATAATGCAAATACGGGGGATATTTTTGTTCAAAAAGCTCCTGCTGCAACTGTTTATGACTTGAGTTTGGCTATAAAAGAATTGTTTAACTCTAAAAGCAAAATTAAAATAATTGGCACTAGGCACGGTGAAAAAGCTTATGAAACTCTGGTTAATAGAGAGGAAATGTTAAACGCAGAAGATATGAAAGATTTTTACCGTATTCCCGCAGATGTTAGAGATTTAAATTATAATCAATATTTTGTAGAAGGCAATGTAAAAACTGCAAAACAAGAAGAATATAATTCTGATAACACCAAAAGATTAAATGTTTCAGAAATTATTGAAAAACTTCTTAGCTTAGACTACATTCAAAATGAACTAAAAAGTAAAGATTTTATCGGGGTTTAGTTAAAAATGAAAATTGCTTTATTAGGTGTAACAGGAATGCTCGGTAACGCCGTTTTAGAAGTATTTTCTAAAAGTAATTATGATTTATTATTAACAGCAAGAGATGAAACCCTTTTAAGCAAAATTAAAAGCGGTCAAAAGCATAAATTAGATGCACAAAATTCAACAGTTTCTGAGCTTGAAGAAATTATAAAAGATTGTGATTATGCTATAAATTGTATCGGGATTATCAAGTCTTACATTCACGATAATAATTCAAAAGAAGTGCAAACTGCTATAGAGGTTAATTCTTTATTTCCGCACAAATTATCATTAGCTGCCAAAAACAGCGGCACAAAAATAATACAAATTGCAACAGACTGTGTTTTTGATGGAAGCAAAGGTAATTATAATGAAAATGATAAGCATAATCCTTTAGATGTTTATGGCAAAACGAAAAGTTTAGGTGAGGTTTTGGAAGATAATGTATTAAATTTAAGATGCTCAATAATCGGCAAGGAATTGAAGTCAAAAACTTCCCTTTTAGAATGGTTCTTAAATCAGCCGCTTAATGCTAAGGTAAACGGTTTTAATAATCATTTATGGAACGGAGTAACCACAAAAGTTTTTGCAAAAATATGCTTGGGAATAATAAGCAATAACGTGTGGTTTAGCGGACTGCAGCATATCGTTCCTAAAGATTATTTAAGCAAATCGCAAATGCTTAAAATTTTTGCAAAAACTTTCAATCGCGAGGATATTAATATTGATGAAATAAATGCTGAAGAAAGTATTAATAGAACGCTATCAACACTTAATTCTAAAAGGAATGAAGATATTTGGCAAATGGCAAATTATAATCAAATTCCAAGCGTTGAAGATATGATAAAAGATATATAAATATGACTAAAATCAGTATCATAACACCAACATATAATCGTGCAGATTTAATATCTGAAACGATAGAGAGTATTTTAAATCAGGATTTTAAGGATTTTGAATATTTAATAATAGATGATGGCTCAAAAGATAATACCAAAAACATTGTTTCAAAATATCTTAAAGATGAAAGAGTAAAATATTATTATCACGAAAATATGGGAGAATCAGGAACGGTTAATCGAGGGTGGAGCTTGGCTCAAAGTGAACTAGTTGTTATCGTAAATTCTGATGACCCTGTAAAGCCGGAATTTTTAAGTGTTTTAGTTGATTTTATGGATAGAAATAAGGAGATAATAGTCGGCTATCCTGACTGGGAAATGATTGATAATCATGGCGATGTTTTAAAAAAATGTCAAGTGCCTGAATATGATAGAGCCAAAATGATATCTTCTCATTATTGTTATCCCGGGCCAGGAGCGGTAATAAGGAAATCTGCATTATCAAAATTACTTGAAATAAGAGATATTAGATACAAATACCGTTCAGATTTAGCTACTTGGTGGAAATTATGTTTGCATGGAGCCTTTGCAAGAATTCCCAAGACAATTGCCAAATGGAGAAATCATGAAGGGGCAGCGACATCATCTCTCCCGCTTAAAGCAGCAGAAGAGCACGAGCTTTTAATAAGTGATTTTTTTAAATCATCCGAGTTGCCTCAAGATATTTTAGAAATAAAAGATATCGCAATAAAAAATGCAAAAATAACAGCTTTAAATGTCAGAATAGCTTTAATTAAAAATTTAAAAGACCGCATTAAAATGATAATTCCAGCTCTTAAAGTTTTCACCTTAAATTCTAATTATTTAAAGTTATTAATCAGGTTATTTTTAGGCAACACTTTTTATAATAAATTGAGGGATAAAATTTAAAAGATAAGCAGTTTTTTACTCAAGAAAACCATTCTTAATTCATTCGCAAATTTCTTTTTTTGAGGAAACTATAACTAAAGTTATAATTTTGCAAAAAAAACTTAAAAAAGCTGTATAGACACACATTAATCTTTTGTTTAAGAGTAGCTGATATGATAATCTAAAATTAGGATTATTGTGTTTTTGCAAAAGGGATAATGATGGTTTTACGGCCTAACATCGGAGTAAGGAAATATTTAAGGAAAATGCCGCATG
>CAYWTE010000157.1:0-1278 GCA_964461145.1 uncultured Lactobacillales bacterium
CCAAAGTCCGGCGAGGCAATCACTTTCTCTGGTCAAGACTACACAATCCAAGGCGAACCAACCATCGACCGGCATAATCTGGTCTGGAAGCTGGAAGTAATACCGGTTTAAAAATATTCCAAAATGTAAACTGATAGTTTACTTATCGGCAGAAAATTAAACCGGCGTTAAATTCTTCTTGCAAAACTCATAATAATGTGTTATATTTTTGTAATGGAATGTGATATGTTTTTGTGAGATTATTAAAATGACGAAACGCTTATATAAAGGGACTTGTACGGTAAAAGACAAGATATGTCAAAGGGTTAATCGCTCTAAGGCTAATGTCTTTATTCCTAAAGATTTTAAGGACATTTCCTCAATGCCGCAAATTTTGCGTGCCTTAAAGCAATTGGTAGAGGAAAATGTTTTAATCAAGTTCAGTTACGGGGCTTATGCCAAAACCAAATATAATACTTTGACCGAGAAATATCGCCCTAATATTGATGATTTAGATGCTACTAAAGAGCTGTTATCCAAGCTCAAAATAAAATGGGATTATTCACAAGAAGTTAAAGATTATAATGCTAATCTTTCCACGCAAATTCCGGTTAATAAGCTGATTGTTGTAAGGGGAAGATTTTCTCGTAAACTTGGGCAGAAAAGGATAAACCAAATTTATGAAAACGCCTAATTTAGAGCTACTTAGAGATGTGTCCGACTTTTACGGCTTCACTAACATTGAGTTCGTAAATAAGGATTTTTATATAACCGAATTGCTAAGTATTGTCGCCTCGTTAAATTATGATTTATGTGATTTCATATTCGCCGGCGGAACTTGTATGACCAAGGCTTACAACGTTATCAGTCGTATGTCTGAAGATGTCGATATGAAGCTGAAAATAAAGAACCCGCAACTTTCCTCGAGTGGTTTAAGAAAAGAATTAAGTTTGCTTAAAAACTCGCTCAAAGATGAGCTGAATAAGCACTTTGAAGTTACCGATGTGAAGGCGATAAATGAAAACCAGCACTTGATTTACTCGATAAAATATCCGGCGATTAATGAGCATCCGGCTCTTAATCCCAGCATAAAATTGGAGCTTTCTGCCTTTAAGTTATATCGTGAACCGATAATGCGACCTATTCACTCCTTAATTTCCGCAGCGACAAAAGACGCTCCGGTGGTAGATGGCTTTTTATGCATTAATCCGTTGGAAACGCTGGTTGAGAAGATTTTAGCCTTGCTTGGCAGGCTGTCTTTGGCAGCCAGCGAGCAAGACAGAGCGTTTGATTCTCGGT
>CAYWTE010000157.1:1288-3542 GCA_964461145.1 uncultured Lactobacillales bacterium
GCACGTTTATGATATTTATAAAATCTCTGAAATCGTTAATACGGCTGAAATTCCTGTGTTGTTATCTGAGATAATTCCCGATGAGATAAAAAATCACAAGAAAACCAACCCGTTGTGGGATAATAATCCAAAGGAACAATCATTACTGATGCTGAAAGAATTAGAGCTTGAGAAATATGAAAAGCATTATAATGACTACGTTGCGGCGATGATATACAAAGAAACTCCGCCTGATTATAAGACGGCTCTTGCTAAAACTTCAGCGATCATCAAAAACGCATTTGAAATAGCTAAAATATAACCTCTAAATGAAACTGGCATTAAGTATTATCGGTTCTATGAAAAAGGATATGGAGCAGGAATTGTCTTGTCTTGAAAAAGCTGTGATGAGCGGGGTTAAGAAAGCGGGTGAAGGTTTGAAACTCGAGCTTAGAAGTCAGGTTATGGGGGCTGGATTAAGTCAGAAGCTTGCGAATACTTGGCGGTTGCAGTTTTATGAGAATAAGAAAGTTGATGCGGCGAGTTTGGTTTATTCCAAAGCTCCGGAGGTCATCTCGTCTTTTGATAAAGGTGTCGTGATTAAGAGTGGCTCTGGGATTTGGCTGGCAATTCCCACCGCTAATGCTCCGAAAAAAGGTATCGGCGGCAAGCGAATTAACCCCACCAATTTTCCTACCGATAGGCTCGGAAATCTGCGGTTTGTTTATCGTAAAGGCAGGGAAAATAGCTCAAGCCAAAAACCGCAAGTAAACGTGAAAGTCAATGTCAACAATAACGCTTCCAACTCACAAGCCACAGCCAGTTACAGCAGGGAAAGCAATGGCGATTTGAGTTTGGACGTGATGATTGAGCAGGTAGAAAAGAACCTATCCCGCAACATCTCAAAAGGTTCAGGCTTGGCTCCAACGCTCGAAAATCGCTACGGGCTAAATCCGGCAAGAGGAAGTTACGGCTAGAAATGTTTACCTTTTGTTCCAAAAGGGCTTGACTTTAAATAATTTTTGTGTTATACGTTTTAGGTCTTTTAGTAGGGATTAATGTGTCTAAATGAAAAAATATATTAAGTATATAATATTTATAACTATAGCTTTATTAGCTTTAATTATTTTAGGTAGCTATTATTGCTTTGTTTGTAAAGATATTTCTTGTTTATGTCATCAAGTTTCATTTAACTCTGAAACGTGGTTACAACATTCAGGTTTTGAAGCGGATTGTTCCAGAGGAATAATGGTTGATGATTTGCAAAACAATATTTTAGTAGGCAAAAATAAACAAGAAATATTAGAATTACTCGGTAAATCTCAAGATGAAATAAAGATAGATGATAATTTATCTTGTCTGCATTATTTTATAGGAGTTTGTTCTTTTAAAACTGCTATAAAAGCTGAATACGATAGATTAGCAGTCTGTTTTGATAATAAAAGTAATTTTGTGAAATCCTATATTATTAATTATTAATCCTTAAAATAAAGACAAGTATGAAACAGCTTTTAGAGCTGTTTTTTTGTTTTTAAATTTCATTAAAGGAGAAAGTAAAAATGGGTATATTTTCATTAAAACAAAGAGTATCAAGTAATTCTAACGCCGATTTAGATGATATTATTCCAGTAAAAGAAACTCTAAATAAATTTGGGGCGTATGATATTCCTGATTATGGACTTACAAAATATCCGGATAATCAAATGATTGATGGTATAAAAATGTATCAAAAGAAAAATAATCTTAATATCGATGGGATAATGAACCCTGATGGTGAAACTGTGAAATCTATTAATGATGAGCTTAAAAATAATGGAACAGCTCACATAAAATTTGACGGGAAAGCTGCCTCTTGGGTGCAAGATGGAAAAGTTACAAATAGTTGGCCGGCAATGTCAGGGCACGAAAAATTCCAATGCAAAGAATTTGAAGGAACCAAAGGTGATGGTCCAATTCCTGAGGGCAAATGGATTATGAGGCAAGATAAACATCAAAACTTTTGGAAAGATCAGAGTCTTGTAGATCAGGCAAAAAGTACTGCATCAGTATTTACAAAACCATTAGGTAAAGGTATGGGTAAATGGTCTGGTGGAATTCCTGCATGGGGGACTGATAGAGTTTGGTTAGAACCAGCTCAAGGTACGGATACAAAAGGTAGAACTAATTTGAGTGTTCATGGAGGATGGACAAATGGTTCTGCCGGTTGTATAGATTTAACGAATAAAATGCCGGAATTAGTTGATAAATTTAAAAAACATGGTAAAGATGTAATTAT
>CAYWTE010000158.1:0-2124 GCA_964461145.1 uncultured Lactobacillales bacterium
TGACAACGATTATATGGTTAACTCAATCTTTAAATTTAATAGAATTTATTGTAAATAACGGTTTACCGGTTAAAATTTTCTTTAAGCTTACTATGCTTCTTCTTCCCACTTTTCTTGTTTTGATTATACCTATTGCGAGTTTTGTTGTTACTCTTTTTATATACAACAAGCTTATTTCTGATAGAGAAATTGCCGTTATGCGGGCTAGTGGCTTAAGTTCTTTTTCTATTGCTAAGCCTGCCGTTTATTTAAGTTTATTTTTCTTTCTGTTTAATTTGTTTTTAAGCTTAAAAATTGTGCCTTATTCTGTAAAAAGTTTTAAAGAGCTGCAATTTAATATTAGAAACGACTTAACCAGTCTGCTTTTTCACGAGGGGGAATTCACAAATATCGGCAAAGGGCTTTCAGTTTTTATAAAAGAAAGAGGAGCAGACGGCTCTTTAACGGGAATTATGGTTTTTGATGAAACTAACCCTAAAAAACAAATAAAATGGATTGCTCAAAAAGGTATGCTAGTTCACGATGAAAAAGGGCCAAAAGTTGTTATGATAAAGGGCACAAGGCAGGAAATTAATCCTCAAACAAAAGAATTCTCGCTGCTTTATTTTGATAGAAATACTTTTGACTTTTCAGAAATTGCTCAAACTTCCGATATCCGGCATCGAGAATCAAGGGAATTGTCTTTAAAGGAGCTTCTTAATCCGCCGGATATTACTT
This sequence comes from uncultured Lactobacillales bacterium, assembly GCA_964461145.1. GTDB lineage: Bacteria > Pseudomonadota > Alphaproteobacteria > CAYWTE01 > CAYWTE01 > CAYWTE01. The sequence continues at coordinate 718 of CAYWTE010000158.1, forward strand.
CTGAATCCGATAAAAAGAAATTTATTATAGAAGCTCAAAAAAGATTTATTGTTCCTATTTATAACATTGCTTTTACGCTCATTGCCCTTGCAGGAACTTTAATTGGTTCTTTTAGCCGTAGAGGTCAAAGTAAAGCTGTAATAGTTACTATTATATGCTTTATAATTGTTCAAGGGCTAGCTATTGGTTTAGAAAATGCGGCTTTAGCTAATTTAAATTTAATTCCTTTAATGTATCTTAACTTATTTACGAGTATAATAATTAGCATTTTGTTGTTAAAATATTATAACCCTAGCTCTTTTTTGAAACATAAAACCGGAACATAATGAAAAATTCTTGTTTAATATATCTTTTAGTCCTTTGTGAAGTGGTTTTTTTAAATATCCCTAAGCTCCTTTTGGCTCAAGATATGTTTACCAGAAATATTGATGTTGCCTCAGAGAGGAATAAAGCCGTTGATTTAAAAGCTCAAGAACTTGTCTATGAAAAAGAAATAGGCAATATTATAGCCAGAGGGAATGTTGAGCTTGTGCAAAAAGATAGGATATTGAAAGCTGACAGCATTACTTATAACACAAAAACTGATACCGTTATTGCTAAAGGCAACCTAATTCTTGTTGACCCAGAAGGCAATGTTACTTTTGCTGATTACGTTGAACTTAAAGATGAATTAAAAACCGGTTTTATTGAAAATATAAGAATGACTTTAAGCGATGAATCTAAAATGGCGGCGAGAAAATTATCCAGAAAAGACGGCGTTAAAGATACGCTGGAAAATGCCGTTTATTCTCCCTGCGACGTTTGCAAAGATAAAGACCCCGTTTGGCAAGTTAAAGCGACTTCGGTAACTTATGATAGAATTGATAAAAAAATATCTTATAAAAATGCTTGGCTAGAGATGTTCGGTTATCCAGTGCTTTATACTCCTTATTTATCTCACCCATCTCCGGAAGTAAAAAGAAAAAGCGGCTTTTTATTCCCTATGTTTGGTTCAGGTTCTGAGATTGGTTCTTATACTACTATTCCATATTTTGTTTCTTACGGAGATCATAGCGATATGACCCTATCTTATATGACGAGTCGAAAAGAAGACGATGTATTTTTACTCGAAAGCAGGAATAATTTAAAAAACGGATATTTTAATTTTAATACAAGCATAACTGATGATAAAGAAGGCGAGCTTAGAGGGCATTTATTTTCTAAAGGAGAATATAATATTAATGATTATTGGCGAGCAACAGGAGAAATTAATCGGAGCTCTAATGATAATTATATGCGTAAATACCGTTTTGACAGAAGCTCTGATGCTTGGTATGAAAGTAATTTGAAATTTGAAGGGTTCGATAATAGAGATTATGCATATTTAAAGGCTTATAATTTTCAAAATTTAAGAACAGATTTACAAGA
>CAYWTE010000158.1:2224-3534 GCA_964461145.1 uncultured Lactobacillales bacterium
TAGCAGGAAGAATTTACCCTCTTTTATCTTTTGATTGGAGTTATCCTTTAGCTAGAGTAGAAAAAGCTTCAACTCAAGTTATAGAGCCCTTAATAAATGTTTCCGTTGCTCCAAGAGGCGGGAATTCTGATAGAATCCCTAATGAAGATAGCCAAGATATTGACCTTAATACTTCAAATATTATGGATTCTAATATTTTTCCGGGATATGATAAAGTTGAAGACGGTTCAAAAATAACTGCCGGTGGAAAATGGTCTACTTATGGCGATGAAAAAGGTCAAGCTTCAGTGTTTTTAGGGGAAACTTTTCATTTAACTGATCCAGGAACTTATCCGGAAAATTCCGGACTTGAAAATAAAAAATCAGATTATGTCGGCAGAATATACGTTAGCCCTAATGAAAATCTTCATCTTAATTATCGATTTAGGTTGGATTCTGAAACTTTTGTCGCAAAAAGAAATGAAGCTGCAATGAATATCGGCAATAAAATGTTAAACTTTGGGATTGATTACTTGTTTGATAAAGGCTTAAAAGATAAAGAATCTACTAAATATAAATATAAAAATAAAGACAGACACGAAATAAATTTTGCAGTAAACAGTAAGCTTACTAAATATTGGGATACTACTTATAACTATGTTTATGATTTAGCCGATAACGGTGGTCCGCTTTCTTATGAAGGCCATATTATTTATAATGATGAATGTTTTACTTTTGACGTTTCTTTAGATAAAAAATATTATGAATCCGAAATTTATAAAGATGATTGGACTATAATGGCAAAAATCACCTTTAAAAGTTTAGGAACAATTGCAACTGATTAAAAAATATATTATAAATAAAAAATTACGTCTTTTATTAGGAGCTTTATAAATGAAAAATTTTAACATTTTTACTTTAATTTTATTTATTTATTCTTTTTTAATGTTAAAGCCTGTTAATGCGGAAGATTTTAGTATTGTTGCTAAAGTAAATGAAGATATTATCACTGCTTTTGACCTCAATTCTAGGATAAAACTCATAATTAGTGGCGCAAATATTGAAGATATCCCTGAGAATCGTAAAAAATTATCCCCTCAAGTAATTAAAATTTTAATTGATGAAAAATTAAAGCAGCAAGAAGCAAAAAGATTAGGGATAGAAGCTACGGATGAAGAATTACAATCAGCTTTTGAACATATCGAATCAAACAATAAAATGGAATCAGGAGCTCTTAAAGAAGCATTAAAACAAGACGGAATAAACTTTTCAACACTTGAAGACCAAATAAAAATTCAGCTTTTATGGCTTAAAGTTATGGAAAAAACTGT
>CAYWTE010000159.1:0-3478 GCA_964461145.1 uncultured Lactobacillales bacterium
TTTGCGTATAATATTCGCGAATTTGCTGATTATTTTTAAGATTTTCCTCATTTAAGGCTTCAAATTCGAGACAACCAAATTCCTCAGCAATCGCCATCATTAAATTTTGCACGGATATTTGCGGGTTAAAATCTTGCAAATTAGCAATCCGAGATTTAACCGAAGTAACGCCCTTAGCTGCTAACTTTGCTTTATCCGGAGTTAAATATTTTTGAGCACTATTCTGATCAAGATTAATAAGAAGAGTCCCGTGATGAAAAGCTCTATCTTTTTGAAGCTTAAACGCAGAGCCGGAAACCTTAGCCCCCATAACCGTTAAATCATTCCTGCCTGATGCCTTAGCTTTAATTCCAAAACGAGCAAGAGCCCTTATTATAAGCTGATTATTAGCTTCAATGGAATATTTTTCTTTAGAGCTAAGAAAAGTAAAATTAAGATTACCTAAATCGTGAAAAACAGCGCCACCACCGCTTTGCCGCCTCGCGATATTAATCCCATCGGCATTTGCTTGTTTAACATCAACTTCAGAATAAACATTTTGATGCCTTCCGATAACAACAGTTTTATTATTTTGCCACAAATATAAAACCGGAACTTCCGCCTCTAAATTATTCAAAATCCAATCCTCAACGGCTAAATTAAGGTAAGGATTATAAGATTTTGCTATCAAAACTCTTTTTTCTGACATTTTACTTAAACTTTCCTAAGTTTTCTAATACTTTCACAAAAAGTCGGGTGAGGATAAATATAATTTTTAAGCTCATCGAGTGTTATTCCTTTATTAATTGCAGGAATAAAAGCGCTAATAAGTTCAACAGCATTATGCCCTAAAATATGGACAGACTTAATTTTGCCGGTTTGTTTTTCTGCAAAAACCTTCATAAAGCCTTTTGTTTCGAGATAAACTGTAGCCATTCCGGAAGTGGAATAATCTGCTCTAAATTCGTCTACATCTGCAGATTCCAAAGTTTTAAGAGGCTGCCCGATAAAGGCATATTCAGGATTAGAGTAAATACAAGCCGGATTAAGATTATAATCTATGCTTATATTTTCGCCTTTTATCGCTTTAATTGCAGCAACATATCCTTCTTTTTCAGCCGTATGCGCATATTGCGGCGTACCTTTTAAAATATCGCCTGCCAAATAAATATTTTCCCCATCAGGAATATTAATTTCCACAGCTTTTCTGCCGACCGCAACCAATATTTTTTCTTCGAGAAGCTCCTCTGCTGAAGATATTTTTTTATTTAAAATTATTTTAACGCCTAGTTTTTTGAGCGCTTTTATTATTTCATCTCTAGCTTCATCATCAATGCCTAAAAGAATATTATCCATAGCTTCATAAATAGTAACTTTTACACCGAAAATACTCATAAAATAGGCAAATTCAACCCCAATAACACCCCCGCCGATAATGGCCAAAGATTCCGGCAGCTTTGATAGAAATAAAGCCTCATCGCTGCTGATAATTCTGTTTTTATCAAATCTTAAAAATGATAGCTCTATTGGCTCAGAGCCTGTTGCCACAATAATTTTTTCTGCGATTATAAGCTCATCATTAACTTTAACGGTATGATTATCAACAAATTCCGCCTTTCCCCTGATAATTTTTATATCAGAAAAAGCCATTTCCAAGCCTTTATTAAGCTTTAATAAAACTTCATCAACATATTTGCGAACTTTAAGCCAATCAAAAGAAATTTCTCCGCTCAACCCCATTCTTTTAAGCTTGCTTTGAATATTAATTTGATTAACTGCTGCAATATAAGCTTTAGTAGGCATACAACCAAAATTAAGGCATGTTCCGCCTAAATTTTGCCTTGATTCTATCATAACGGGAGCGACGCCTAACCGCTGAGCGGTTTTTGCTGCAGCTATTCCGGCAGGCCCTGCTCCGATAACAAGCAATTTTTCCATTTTATTAATCCTCCTTTTGTTCTTTCAAAACAGGATTTCTAGCAGCATTTACTTCATCAAGCCTGCTGATTTTAGTAGATAAAGGTGCATTATGCAAAACATCAGGATTATTTTTTGCCTCAAGAGCAATTTCAAGCAATGCATTTATAAAAATATCCATAGTTTGCTTGCTTTCAGTTTCTGTAGGCTCAATCATCATCGCTTCTGAAACAATAAGCGGGAAATAGATTGTCGGCGGATGGAATCCAAAATCAATCAGCCTTTTTGCCACATCTAAAGTATGAATTCCTTGCTCTATCGCCCCTGAAGTTACAAATTCGTGCATACAAAAGCCTCTGTGCTCTGATTTATAAACATCTTTAAGCTTTGCCTTAATATAATTAGCGTTTAAAACAGCTGTTTGAGAGGCGTTTTTAAGACCGTCAGCCCCCATCATTAAAATATAAACATACGCTCTAACCAAAACGGAAAAATTACCATAATTAGCCTTAACCTTGCCGATAGATTTAAGCGGTTCTTCAAAATAATATTTTTCACCGTTAAAATTAACCATCGGCGAAGGCAAAAATTCGGCTAATTTTTTAACAACTCCAACCGGACCGGCACCGGGCCCGCCGCCGCCGTGAGGAGTAGAAAATGTTTTATGCAAATTAAAATGCATAATATCAAAGCCTAATTCTGCCGGTTTCACTATTCCCATTATTGCATTAAAATTAGCCCCATCACCGTAAACCAAACCCCCAGCTTGATGAACAAGCTCATTTATTTGCAAAATATTAGTCTCAAACAAACCTAAAGTATTAGGATTAGTAATCATTATTCCTGCAACGGTATCATCTAATTCCAATTTTAATGCTTCAATATTAATAAGCCCATTTTCATTTGAGGGAATTTCAACCGCTTCAAACCCAACCATAGAAACGGTAGCAGGATTAGTCCCGTGAGCAGAATCCGGAATTAGAATTTTTGTTCTTTTAAGGTCGCCTTTATCTTGATGATAAGCTTTAATAATCAAAGCTCCGGTAAATTCACCGTGAGCCCCTGCTGCCGGCTGCAAAGTTACACTATCAAACCCTGATATTTTTGCTAAAGCCTGCTGCAATTTATACATTAATTCTAAAGAGCCTTGACAATCATCTTTCCCGCCAAGAGGATGCGTTAAAGTAAAGCCTTCCAAATTTGCTGCTACCTCATTAACACGAGGATTAAACTTCATTGTGCAAGAACCAAGCGGATAAAAATTTGCATCTACATTATAATTAAGACTTGATAATCTGGTAAAATGCCGCATTAAATCGAGCTCAGAAACCTCCGGCAACTCTGCATCTTTTTTCCTTTTAAAATCAACGGGAACGGTAAATTCAAAAACATCGCAAACAGGAGGGGTTATTCCTTTTCTGCCTTTTATTGAATAGTCCCAAATATTAGAAATATCTCTCTGCATAAATCACACCTCTGTTAACGCTTTAACGAGTTTATCAATAGATTCTTTAGAATTTTTTTCTGTAACACAAACGAGCAAATCTCTTTCTTTTCCTTGATATTTTTGAGAAAGAGCAAG
>CAYWTE010000160.1:0-3464 GCA_964461145.1 uncultured Lactobacillales bacterium
AGCGATACAGCATACCTGATGCGGGCAAGAAGAGCGGTAAGGACGAAGGTTATGTTAAATCCCCCAAAGATTCCCCTTGGTATTATGAAAAGCTGATGAAGTAATGTTTGATTTAAGTCCGGCAGATACACCAATAAATCCTCTTTATCCTGATGTTAATTGGAATTTATCAGGATTCGCAAGTTTTGATAATTTGCTCATTGATTTTATAGATTTTCTAAAAAAGAATGGGGAAAATCATAAGATTATAAAATCTATACATGGCAGCCCTAATACCATATGGCAAGGAGGAAGTACGGTTTCATGGGCATATTCCTATCCTCCGGAATTTTATAATTATGTTTTAGAAAAAATGAACAATGATTTTGGTGTTGGGATATTTTTAACTTTTACCAATCATTTATTAGAAGAGAAACATTTAAATGATGAGGTCGGGAATCAATTATTAGATGTTATATCTTCTCGTCCTGATTTAAACGGAGTAATATTATCTAGTGATTTATTATCAGATTATATAAGAAAAAGATATCCAGATCTAAAACAATATGCATCAATGATAAAAGCTACGGTAGAAATGCAGGCCGGCAATTTAGATTATTATCAAAGAATGTGCGATAGATTTGATATGGTAGTATTGCATTCCGATGATATATTTAATTATGAATTGCTTGAAAAACTACCTAAAGAAAAAATCGAAATTTTAGTTAATCAAAAATGTGATTATAAATGTCCTCTTAATCCACATCATTATTCAGCGTTTGCAAAATTAAATTTAGATTACGAAAATGAAAAATTAAGGAAAATAGTTGTTGATTATAATGATAAATGTCCTCGTTTATCTAGATTAGATTTTGCTAATAAAAACAGAATAAGAAGCCAATATTTTCAATTAGAAGATTTTCAGAAGATTTATGATTTAGGCTATCGTAATTTTAAATTGTCAGGACGAGGCGGTGAGATTTTAGTTTTTTTGCATAATTTGACTCGTTTCATAATTAATCCTAAAGTAGAAATAGACGTATTTCATATGTTTACAAAAATAACATTGCAAAATATGTATGTGGAGCGCTCAAAAATTCCTGAGGATATGTTAACGGAAATTGATAGAATAAATAATGTAGTTAACATTGCTTCAAATAAAATTTGACAAGTTGTTTTTAAAATGATTTTATATCCCTTGAATGCGAAGGGGGAAATGATGTCTGCATTGTCAAGTAGAATAAAGAAAGATTGCTTGGTTCTGGTTTTAGCAGGAGGTAGAGGGACTCGTCTTAAGAGCTTAACTGATGATCAATCAAAACCTGCGGTGCCTTTTGGTTGTAAATTCCGTATAATCGATTTCCCGCTTTCAAATTGCCTAAATTCCGGAATGAGGAAGATTTGCGTTTTAACTCAATATAAAGCGCATTCATTAATAAAGCATATCCAAAGAGGCTGGAGCTTCCTTCTTCCAGAGCTTCACGAATTTATCGAGCTTTGGCCGGCTCAGCAGCAGCTTGATGATGAAAGCTGGTACCAAGGCACAGCCGATGCCGTTTATCAGAATTTAGCTTATATTAAAGAGCATAAGCCAAAATACGTGCTTATATTGGCAGGCGATCATATTTATAAGCAGGATTATTCCATAATGCTCAAAGAGCATATTGATAGCGGAGCAGAGGTTAGTGTTTCTTGCATTGATGTTCCGATAGAAGAAGGCAAGCATTTTGGCATAGTTAAAACTGATGCCAATAAAAACGTTATAGATTTTATGGAAAAGCCTGAAAATCCACCTTCAATAATCGGCAATCCCAATAGAGCATATGCCAGTATGGGGATATACATATTTAATATGGATTTTTTAGAGGATATCTTACAAAAGGACGCTTTAAATCATAATTCTTCACACGATTTTGGTAAAGATTTAATGCCGAAATTTGCCAAAGAAGGCGGATGTAATTTTATCGCTCACGATTTTAATAACAGCTGTGTTTTTAACGCCGGTTCGCAAGATGAGGTATATTGGCGTGATGTTGGAACGCTTGATTCATACTGGCTTGCCAATATGGATTTAGCAAGAGTAGTCCCGAAATTAGATATATATGATAAAGATTGGCCTATATGGACATTTCAGCATCAAAGACCGCCTGCCAAATTTGTTTTTGACGATGATGGCAGAAGGGGAATGGCTTTAAATTCATTAATATCATCAGGTTGTATTATATCAGGAGGAACTGTCAGGCGTTCATTGTTATTTACTGATGTAAGCGTACATTCTTATGCAGAAGTTAATCACAGCGTAATCTTAACCGGCTGCGATGTTGGCCGAGGAGCAAGATTAAGTAAAGTAATCTTAGCAGAAGACTGTAAAATTCCAAGAGGGTTAGTTATCGGTGAAGATAAAGAAGAAGACGCAAAAAGATTTTTTGTTAGCGAAGGCGGGATAACCTTAGTAACGCCAAAAATGTTAGAAAATCTAAAGGTCTAATCTTTTTACAAATATTCTAAAGCTATATGATGAAGAGGATAAACGTTTCTGGCATGCGGTATTTTTATTACTTCTTTGGCTGTTTTTGCGCCTATTTCTGCCGAATGTTTTATATTAATATTTTTAGCTAAACCAAATAGAAAGCCGCCTGCAAAAGCATCGCCTGCACCTAATGCACTAACAGTTTCTAGGGAAGTAGCAGGAACAACGGGAACATAAATTTGTTGATTATTGTTAAAGATGAGATATCCCTTATCTCCCATAGTTTTAATTAAAACATTATCAGGATTTTGCATAAAAATCTTAAAGTGCTTTTTCCACATAGGATTATCAAGAAAAATTTCAAACTCATTACCGATAATAATATTAAAATTAGAGAACATATAAAAAGCTTCATCATCAGTAAAATTTAATATAGACTGCATAGTAGTGGCGGTTTTGATATTATTATTTTTTGCCATTTCAACATATTTTTTAAGCTTATTATTATATTGAATTAAGAGCATTGGCATAAAAAGTATCTTTGAATTAAGAATAAGGGCTTGATTATCGGGAGTAAAATCAAGGTGAGCACCGGCAGCCATATTAAAAATCATAGATTTTTCTTTATTCGGAGCCATAAGAACCAAGCAGGCACCGGTATAAGTTTGCTGATCATTAAGTATGTTGCAGCCAAGATAAGTTATATTTTCTTTAATCAAACTATCTATAAAAAAGAAGCCGTCGGAATCTTTTGCAGCCGAACCGATAAAAGCCGATTTACCGTTTAGTTTTGCAATTGTAGTAAGGGAATTTGAGATGCAGCCTCCTGGGGCAATATTATATTTTATTTTTTTATCTGTAAGATAATTTCTGATTTTTGAAAAATGTATCGGGTCTACTTCCATACCTATTTTAATATTTAGATTTTTGAAGTCTTCAATACCCAGCTGATAAACTTTATCAACCAAAGGGTATCCTATACCAACGACATCAAATTTATTATTTTGCATTTTGC
>CAYWTE010000161.1:0-1230 GCA_964461145.1 uncultured Lactobacillales bacterium
ATTTTATGTGAAGGTTCAAAAAAATGGCCTTTAATTTTTTCAGATAATTTTAAGCCGGAAGAAGAATTTATTAAAGCAATGAGGAAAAATGAAATTTGCCCGACACCTGAAATTAAAATTATCAAGATGAATCCGCAAAGGCTTGAAGCCAAATCATTTTCAAATTTATTAAGGAAGATTAAAGTTAGAATATTTACTTTTTTTGAAGGTAAAAAAAATGGGTAAAAAAGCGCCTGAATCGATAAAAATTTTATCGAAATTTAATGAAACAAGAATAAAAAGCCGCCGCATAAAAATATTTGGATTAAGCCTATTATGCTCAATAATAGCAACAATAAAGTGGTATTTTGTATTGCCGACAGACATATCATTTTTAACAAGATGGTTAATAATAGCTTTATTTTACTTAGGTTTTGCTTGGGTATCTTTATTTTTCTGGTCAAGTTTTTTTGGTTTTATCCAATTATTAAAAAATGCAAGAGTACCGGGGTTAAAATGGGTTAGCTCTGATAGTAAGCTTCATTCAAAAACTGCTATATTAATGCCGATTTATAATGAGAATCCGACGAATGTTTTTGCAAATCTTTTAGCTATGATAGATGATTTGCAAAAAACGGGTATGGCGGAATTTTTTGATATATTTGTTTTAAGCGATTCCACTAAACCTAATTGTTGGGTAGAGGAAGAAAAATTATGGTTAGAGGCAAAAAAGCATATTAAAGGAGATTTTAATTTATATTATCGTCGCCGTCCGATTAATACTGCTAGAAAAAGCGGGAATATAGAGGATTTTTGCACCAAATGGGGTTACGCTTATGATTTTATGATAGTCTTAGATGCAGATAGTATAATAGAAGGGCAAACGATACTTACAATGGCGCAGCTTATGGAGGCGAATGAGAATGCTGGCATAATCCAAGCTGTCCCGATAGTAGTGAATCGCAATACGTTATTTGCGAGGATACATCAGTTTGCGTGTAGGGTATATGGCCCGATAGTAGCGGCAGGTTTAGCATATTGGCAGGTAGGAGATAGTAATTATTGGGGTCATAATGCAATTATCAGACTTAAGGCCTTTATAGAGTGTTGCGGACTGCCGGTTTTACCTGGGAAAGCGCCTTTTGGCGGGCATATTTTAAGTCACGATTTTGTTGAAGCGGCATTAATTCGCAGAGGAGGTTGGAATGCATGGCTTTTGCCAGCAGAACTCCCTTTTCAACCACAGCTTTG
>CAYWTE010000161.1:1240-3444 GCA_964461145.1 uncultured Lactobacillales bacterium
TTTGCCTGAATTAAAGGGCAGTTTTGAGGAATCTCCTCCCACGATGATAGATTATGCAAGCAGGGACAGGCGCTGGTGTCAAGGCAACTTACAGCATATTAAAGTTTTAATTTCAAAAGATTTGCATCCTATAAGCCGTATTCATTTCACATTAGGCATAATGTCATATTTATCTTCACCGATATGGTTATGTTTTTTAATAACGGGATTATGGATGGTGATCAGCCGAGAAATTTTCCCTCCATCATATTTTTCTGAAACAAAAACTTTATTTCCGGTATGGCCGGTATTTGATTTTAAGGGGACAATAACATTATTTTCAATATCGATGTTTATGTTAATATCTCCGAAGTTTTTAGGTTTTATTACAATGTTGATAAAAGTAAAAAAATGGTCAGATTTTGGAGGGTTTTTTGCATTATTAAAGAGTCTTTTTGTAGAGATTTTTTATAGCGCATTAACAGCTCCGATAATGATGATGTTTCAAAGTAAGTTTGTTTTTGATATTTTAATAGGGCGAGATTCAGGTTGGAACACACAAAATCGAGGGGACGAAGGAACATCATTCAAAGAGGCATTTAACAAGCATATATGGCATACATTACTTGGTATTTTTACGATATTGATTGTTTTAATGTATGCACCTGAGCTTTTTTGGTGGACGGTTCCTGTAACTTTAGGTTTAATATTATCGATTCCTATTTCAATAATTTCTTCTAAGGAAAAAATAGGTATAAAAGCAAGAGAACATAAATATTTTACATTTCCTGAAGAAATAAATCCGCCTTATGTAATTAATAAATCCAAAGAGTTTGAGCAAATTTTATCAAAAAAACAAGCAAAGAAACAAGGGGTAGAATTAGTAATTAGTGATAGCTTTATCAATGCAATGCATATATATTTATTATCTTCAAACGGGCCTGCGCCGGATTTTTCAAAATCTGTTATAACGCAAGCTAATATAAAAATTGATAATTATATAAATTACAAAATGCCGCTTACAGAATTAAGTAGAGAAGAGGAATTTTGTATTTTATATGATGCCGACCTACTTTTTAAATCAAACATAGCATATCACTTAAAAGATGTAAGCTAAAATTAAAAAACTATAACTAAAGTTATAATTTTGCAAAAAAAACTTAAAAAAGCTGTATAAACACACATTAATCTTTTGTTTAAGAGTAGTTGATATGATAATCTAAAATTAGGATTATTGTATTTTTGCCATATAAATTAAGGAAAATTAATGGTTTTACGGCCTAACATCGGAGTAAGGAAATATTTAAGGAAAATGCCGCATGAGCATTATTTCAAGCTTGCGCAGCAATCCGGCTCGATGATGATAGAAGCCTTAGGGATGCTTGGGTTATTAGCAATAACGACTCCTTTATTGTTTAAAAAATCAATAGATCGCCAAAATGAATTAACAGATATATCGGTTGCCAATCAAACACGGACATTAATAAATTCATTGCAATCTTTTGTTGCTGAATATGAAGATTCAATAAAAACTTGTGTTAGCTCAATAAGGTCAGGGGATGCTCCGATTGAAGGAGAAGCCGGATATGAAGAATGGAAAGCTCGTTGTGACGAGTCTGGGCTATTAATACATGAGTATAGCGAAGGAGCCTTACAAACTTGGGCAGTTGATATGCTTAAGGAGGAATTTGAAAAACATCTTCCGATAGGTTTTAATACATCTAATAAGATGTTAGAATACAAGGCTTCTATTAGGGTTGATATCCGTAATGAAGAACCAGTAGTTGTTGGAATGGTAATTTCTAATAAAAGCTCTGACATAATCAATGCTCAAAGAGGTGCACGGATAGCCTCGATGATAGGCGTCTCAGGCGGATTTATAATGCCGGAAATCGGAGAAGAAAATTTTGAAGCTAGCGGAGCATCGGGCGCTTGGAAATTAGACGTAAAAGACTTTTTTCCTGAAGAGATAGAAGGCTTTGAGTTTGGAGAGAGCAGTGTTGTAGGGTTAACAGGTTATTCTGAAGTAAGCGGAGGTTCTGGCGGAGGAGGTGTAGGCGAATGCCCGAATTGTTTATATAAGATAGTAAAAGATGGTTCTGTAACATATAACACGATGCAGACTAATATTTATATGGGGGCTAATTTAGGCGGAACGTATGACGGCCCTCACAGCATATTTTCCTATCAGCCGGACGTAGATGACCCTGACCCGTTAAAGAACA
>CAYWTE010000162.1:0-3440 GCA_964461145.1 uncultured Lactobacillales bacterium
TCAAAATCTGACCTGCAAAATATAGCCCAAAATGAATGTAATAAATACGGTAAAGAAGCCATAAAAATCAAAGACAATAAATTTACCTGCACTCTTTTTTACCCTCATAAAGTTTATTTTGAATGCCGATAAAACTAATTCAAAACTAATTTTTTGCTTTATGAACAACCATTTGCGGGAACGGAATATTAATATTCTCTTCCATAAACTTTTTATTTATATCAAACCTTAAATCACTTGAAATAGTTAAACTGTTTTTCACATCAGCAGTAAAACATCGCAGCATAAAATCCAAAGAACTTCCTCCGAATTCAGCAAAAATAACATAAGGAGCAGGATATCTTAAAACTTTTTTATGAGCTTTCGCACAAGCAAGCAAAACATCTTTAGCTTTTTCAACATCGGAACCGTATTCAAGACCAACATTAATATCCACTCTTCCCAATTGATTTTCGTGCGTCCAATTAATTATAGATGTTGAAAGAATATCGGCATTAGGAATGAGCACGCTAGCTTTTTTAAAAGTTTCAAGCTCAGTAGATCTGATATTAATTTTAGTAACAATACCTTCGTGATCACCAACAACAACCCAATCTCCTATTTTTATCGGGCGTTCTATCAAAATAATTATGCCTGAAATAAAATTATTAACAATATTCTGTAGTCCGAAACCAATACCAACAGATAAAGCTGAAACAAGAATAGCAATATTCGTAAAGCTTATCCCCAAAAAGCCGATAGACAAGAAAGCGCCTAAAATTATAAAGATATAAGTAGCCCCGGAAGCAAGAGAATCTTTAATGCTTTCGTCCATAGTTGTCCCGATTAAAAGTTTATCTTTTATGCTTGCCTTAAACTTCCCTGAAAGCAAGAATACAAATATGAAAGAAATAATAGAAATAATAATATCTATAGGAGAAACGGTTAGCCCGCCTATAGAAAAAGGAGAAACAGCTTTAGAGAAATAATATATAAGATTAGCCTTAGGAAACCCCCACAGTAGCATTAATATAATAACTCCAAGCAATATCAATACCGGAGTTACAATAAACGCCAGTAATAAATTAATCCTTTTAATATCTTTAGAATTCAATCTTAAAAATATTCTAAAAGACTTACGCTTTAAAAGGTAAATCAAAAATTCTTTAGAAAGCTTGCGTAATAATATCACGAAGAAAAGTGTTATCGCCGCAGAAAAAGTATGAATAGCAACATACAAAGCAAGACTAATATAACCAAGCACTCCGGCAATAATGGAAAAAGAAAAAGCAACAATAAAAAGCCGCATTAAAGCTTTGATAGTAGCAGAAGTTTTTTTATTTATTCTAAGCGCAATTAAAAAAGGGAGCATCACAGCAGAAAGCGCAATAACTCTAATAAAATCAGAAATAACAGGCAAAGCTTCGGCAGTTTGATAAAAGTCAGATAAATATCTAATAATGACATTAGAATAATACATCAGCCCTGAAATCATAAATATCAAATATATAAAATGATTTTTAGCATTAGAAAAAGGAGAAATATTCCATTCAGTAAAACTATTCGCATAAATAACGCTGGTAAAAGACAACCAAAGGAAGAATAAAACAGTAAAAATCAAAAATAATTTTATCAACGCCCACAATCCGTCAGAAAAAGAGGCCTCTTCTGACATCCACCAAAATATCCCGCATAATATTAAAACAGGTATCAAGCTGTTAGAAATGGTTTTAGAAACAATAATAAACGTTTTTTTAGAAATAATAGGAAAGTTTTTAATTTTTTCAAAACTAAAAGAGCGAAAGGTCCATTTAGCAAGCATTCCAAGAACTATTCCTAAAATAATTATAGTAAGCAATATAGGAAGATGAGGTGAAAAATAATCTTTAATGTCTGTAGGAAGACTTCCCGCCCAATCCATAAAATTTATTTTAACGGAAGTAACTAAAGCGAAAAATTCTTTAGCCGCCATAAAGATTATAGAAGGATTAATAGGAGCAGAAGATTTTTCGAGCAAACGAGATAAGAAATGAGACGACATTTTCTTTTTAATCTCAGTTATTTTTATCAGCAGTAGTTCGATGGTAGTAAGGTCGGCTTTTAATTTAGAAACTTTAAGCTCATATTGTTTTTTTCTTTGGCTCAAATTTTTATCGAGACTTTCTTTAGGAGCGGCAACCAAAGCATTTAGATAGTCTTCATAAGATTTTATTTCTTTTTTTATCAAATTTTGTTGTTTAGAAAGTTCTTGCAATATATTAAAGAGATTATCTTGGTAAGATATTATTTGCTCAGTTGAAAGTATTTTTCTATCCAAAGCATTATCCATAGAATCGATTTGTTTTTGATATACGGAGATATAATTAGAATTATTAATATTTTGCGCCTTAAGATTACAAGGTACAATTAGGGCAAAAATTATCAACAAATATTTTAGAAACAAGCCTTTTCTCCGACTATTAAATAACATTTAAAAGAGCATATCATTTTTTATTTTTAAAATAAAGATTATTTTTATTGCAATTTATTTAAGCCTTAATTATTTTAATGTGAATTGGAGAGATGGCCGAGCGGTTGAAGGCGCACGATTGGAAATCGTGTGTGCGGTTAACCCCGTACCGAGGGTTCGAATCCCTCTCTCTCCGCCAGATAAAAAACAGCTTCCTTTTAAGGGAGCTTTTTTTATATGAAGGAGAATTAAGAGAGGGAGAAGAACCCGAGGAGAGGGTTCGCTTAACGAGTTAACGACAGCAAACATCGTGCCGCTGGAGTTTTACGAGTGCTTGGGCTACGCACAACAATCCCTCTCTCTCCGCCAGATAAAAAACAGCTTCCTTTTAAGGGAGCTTTTTTTATATGAAGGAGAATTAAGAGAGGGAGAAGAACCCGAGGAGAGGGTTCGCTTAACGAGTTAACGACAGCAAACATCGTGCCGCTGGAGTTTTACGAGTGCTTGGGCTACGCACAACAATCCCTCTCTCTCCGCCAGATAAAAAACAGCTTCCTTTTAAGGGAGCTTTTAAAAAAATCGTCTATACAACCTATTGTAGGTATATGTAGCATTAACCCCACTTTAAAGAAATAATATTTAAGAAAATGCTAAAAAATACTTGACAATATTTCATTTTTAGATAATTAAATTTTTATAAATATAATTAAAAGTATTCAAAAATAGCAAATCGCCATTTTTGAGTGGAGATAAATGATAAAAAAACAAGGGGTCAAAAAATGCCTAGTGAATTCGATCAATTAGACGTTGATCTTGGGCTAAAATTAAGAGCTTTTAGGAAAGCTTTAGGTCTTACTCAAGTTCAAATAGCACAGATTCTTTCTATTAGCTTTCAACAAGTTCAAAAATTAGAAAAAGGTAAAAACCATATAAGCCTTAAATCTATTTATACTTTATGCAAACATTTTAATCAAAATCCGGATATCTTTTTTTCTGAAGAACCTTTAGAAAA
>CAYWTE010000163.1:0-3394 GCA_964461145.1 uncultured Lactobacillales bacterium
TTTTATCAGGAGGAGAGCGTAACAGGGTTCACTTAGCAAAAATGTTAAAACAAGGCGCAAATGTTTTGCTGCTTGACGAGCCGACAAATGACTTAGACGTTGATACTTTAAGAGCATTAGAAGAAGCATTATATGATTTTCCGGGTTGTGCCTTAATAACATCTCACGATAGATGGTTTTTAAACCGTTTAGCAACGCACATATTAGCATTTGAAGGTGAAGGCAGCGTAATTTGGTTTGAAGGAAACTTTGATGATTATGAGGAAGATAAGAAACGCCGTTTAGGTGAAGATGCCCTTATTCCAAAACGCTTAAAATATAAAAAACTGATAAGATAAGGACTATTTGAGAGCTTTAAATTCTTTAATAAAAAGCGGCACAGCTATAATAATAGAGATTAAACCGGAAGCTGTGCCAACAAGCCAAATTCCGTTAAGCCCGAAATATTTTGGCATCAAAAACAAGCACGGAGCGTAAATTAATAATTGCCTTAAAACAGTAAAAATTAAGGCCATTTTAGCTTTATCAATAGCTTGCAAAAACAATACGGCAACCGAATAAATACTGTCAAAAAGCACGCCTGGTAAAAATAAAATCAACCCTATTTTTGTAATGTTCATCAGCTCATCGTTTTCTAAAACGAACATTTTTACGATTTCATAAGGAAATAATAAAACCAATCCGTAAGCAATAATAAAAGCGACAATGCATATAAATTGAGAATAATAAAAAGCTTCTTTAGTGCGGGCGAATTTCAAAGCTCCGTAATTATAACTGACGATAGGCCTCATAGCATCAGTAATTCCGCCTAAAATCATATAAGATAAATTGGAAATTACTAATATAATCCCCATTGCAGCAACGGCAGAACTTCCGCTATATTTAATCAGGAAAAAGTTAAGAAACAAAATCTGAAAAGAAACAAAAGCAAATTTTATAAACGAAGGAAAGCCTAAAAAACATATTCTATAAATAATTTTATAGCTAATATCTAATATTTTAATTTTAAGAACGTTTTTATTGCTGAAATAATAAGCAACCGATACCAAAACAGCAATAACTTCACTTAAAACAGTTGCAATAGCAGAGCCTTTAACCCCAAAATTATATTTCATAACAAACAAATAAGTTAAAATTACATTTGTAATAGCACAAAGAATATTAATAAACATTGCAGTTTTAGGACGACCCTCAGCAATAATTGCAAAAGAAAAAATCAAAGATAAAATATAAGAAGGCGCACCGACAAACATTACAAAAGCATAATCATTGGCAAAGGGCTTAATTTCTGCATTAACTTTAGCGAGCCTCATTAAATCGTCGGTAAAGAAAAATCCTAAGAAGGCAGCAAAAACGCTTAAAATAACACCAAAATAAACTCCGTTATTAAATATTTTTTCTGCTATTTTATTTTTTTTCTCCCCTAATTTAATCGAAAGCAGTGAACACGTTCCAATAGCGAGAAAAAGCCCTAAAGAAAATAAAATAATTAAAATCGGGAAAGAAAAAGCAATCCCGCAAATTCCTAAATACCCAACAGAATGCCCAACGAAAATTCTATCTACAACGTTATTTATAGAATGAACAGCAAGCCCGATAACGCTAGGTATCATAAACTTTACAAGCAAGCTAGGGATAGCTTCTTTTTCGAAAAAAACCGGATTATTAGCGTTCATTTTTAAACATCGACTTATAAAACAAATAATTAATTTCAATAATAATAATAGCAGAAAACAATACGTCAGATAAAAAGTGCCTTCCTTGCATAATTCTAGCCATACTAATAAAACTCCCTAAAATCAAGGCAAAAATAAAGATTTTTGTTTTATAAGAAACAGGAGAGATAAAAGCATAAGCCGTTAACCAAAAAGCGATTGCGGCGTGTCCGGAGGCAAAAGAGCAGTTTGTTTCGCATTGGTTACTAATTTCAATAAGAGGCAGAATAAAGGAATCTTGACCGTTAAATTCTGTTAAATGAGCGGGCCTTGGCCTTCCCCAAAATTCTTTTAATATTGAATTTACAATTATTCCTGGGCCAACTACAATTGTTGTTAGCAAGTAAAATAAGTTCCGTTTTTTGAGTCTTTTTATAAAAGTAAAAACAGCAAAGATGGCTAAAGATAAATAAACTAAGCTGGGGAAATATCGCTGAATAAATTGAAACAAAGGATTATTCCGCATCGTAAATCCTTGATTTGAATCAAAAAACAAGCCCGAAAAAGGAATGTCGATATAATAAGCCGCAATAATTGTTATAGTGCAAATAAAAGTAACGAAAATCAAATTTTGCTTTAAAGTCATTTATTTATACCCGATAAAATTATGGACTAAATAAGCCTTAAAATTATCTTTACCAAAATTAAAATCTTTAATTTCCTTAAAATTTTCAAAAGATGAACTTTGATAACCTTCAAACTGGCCGTATCTGGTAATAAAAATAAAATCCTGCTTTTTATTAAGATAAGGGATAAGGGAAGTTTTCATATCATAATAATCAGCAGCATAATCAAAAGGGTGCCATTTAATAATATTGTTATCAAACGAGAATGGCCTTGCATAATACATTAAATAAGCCATAGTTTTTCTTTCATCTAATATGACTTTTGCCTCATATTTTTGAGTTAAAGATAAAGCTTGCTTGGCAAAATTATCCCAGCCTAAATATCTATCTAAAAACTTTGGCGTTTTATTAAAATTAATGAAATTAAGACTAATTATGCTGCTGTATAAAAGTATAGCGGCAAAAAGATGCAAGGAAAAAGAAGCTTTAAGCCATTTTGTTTGCCTTATTTGAGCAATAAAGGCAGAAACTAAAATCACACCGGCAACATAAGAAGGAGCTGCCCAGTTAGCATTGGCTCTGGATATTATGCTTTGCCCGCACATAATTATCAATAATGGGAAGGTAAATGAAACAAGCAGCGGATGTTCTTTAATATATTTAAACCTAAAAGCAATTATAATTAAAAACATAAAAAATATCGGGCCGAAAACAACAAATTGAGCCCCAAAAAACTCTAAGAATTTATCAATATGGAAAAAAGAAGTTTGCAGGGCTAAATTAGCATTATCTTTAGTGTGTAAATAAGAAACAAAGCCGTTTTTATAATTCCAAATAAGATTAGGGGCATAAATAATAAAGGCGGTTAAAAGGCTGCAAAAGCATTTAAAAACAGATATTTTCGGCCGCCGCCATACTAAATAAAACATCATACAAAATAAGAAAACAACCATAGAATATTTTGCAAGCAAACCGAATCCGATGCAAATCCCCATCATCATCCAATTTTGCCAAGAATTATTTTGAAAAGCGCACACGAAGAAATAAAGAGCAAAAGACCAAAACATTAATAAAAAAGGGTCGGTTGAAATCAGTATAGATGAAAAAATAACC
>CAYWTE010000164.1:0-3365 GCA_964461145.1 uncultured Lactobacillales bacterium
TAAAACTAATTGCAGATATCGGCATCATCGGGCTTCCTAATGCCGGCAAATCGACATTTTTATCGAGAGTAACCAAAGCCCGTCCAAAAATTGCAGATTATCCTTTCACAACCCTGCACCCTAATTTAGGTGTAATTTATGCAAATGATAGAGAATTAATTTTAGCCGATATTCCTGGCTTAATTGAAGGGGCGAGCGAGGGACAAGGCTTAGGGCATAATTTTTTGCGTCACGTTGAACGGTGTTTTAGCCTTTTACATTTAATTGACGGAACCTCAGAAGATATTGTTAAAAATTATAAGACGATCAGGAAAGAATTAAAGCTATATAATCCAAAACTCGCAGCGAAAGAAGAAGTTATCGCCTTAAATAAAATAGATAGCATTAGCGATGAAGAATTAAAAGAAAAACAAAAGCAATTAGAAAAAGCCTCTAAAAAGAAAGTTTTGTTAATTTCAGCAGTCAGCGGACAAGGAATTAAGGAATTGACAAATATTCTTGTCCCCGCAAAATTAGAAGATGAGCAATAACGGCAAAAAAATAGGGCTTTTAGGGGGCTCTTTTAATCCTGCACACGAAGGGCATTTATACATTTCAAAAGAATGCCTAAAAAGGTTAAATCTCGATGAAATTTGGTGGCTTGTCAGTCCTAATAACCCTTTAAAAACAAAAACTAATAATTTTGATGAACGTTTTAATTCAAGCATAAAAATTAATACTGAACCTTTTATCAAAATAAAAGATTACGAGAAAGAAAAAGGGCTAATTTATACCATAGACACAATAAACAGCCTAAAAAAAGATTATCCTGAACATACTTTTGTTTGGTTAATGGGCTCTGATAATTTATCAAACTTTCATTTATGGAAAGATTATAAAAAGATAATATCAACCGTTCCCATCGTCATAATAAAAAGAACGCAAGATATAAACCTGCTTGAATCTGAAGGATTTAAAGATTACATTGATAACATTAGAACTGTAAGCTGTGATAATGATTTTGCATTGAGCCCTGCTCCAAAAATAATTATTTTAGATATAGTTCCAAAAGATATTTCTTCAACAACAATAAGAGCGAAAGAGAAAAATGAATAACACTTTAATTAAACAAAAAAAAGATGAGCAAGAAGCCTTACTTGAAACTATAACCAGTTGCTTAGATTTTAATAAAGCGGAAGATATAAAAACAATCCCGCTACTTGGCAAAACTGATATTGCTGATTATTTTGTAATAGCAGGAGGAACCTCAAGCCGTCACACGGCATCTTTAGCGGATAATTTAGAGATAAAGCTAAAAGAAATAGGCATCCGCCCACAAGTTGAAGGAAGGGAAACCGCATCGTGGATACTCCTCGATTGCGGAGATATTATCGTTCATATATTCAAACCTGAAACTCGAGATTTTTATAACATAGAAAAGATTTGGGAAATAAGCTCTGCTCATAGAACTGCAATAAAATCGATAAAATGAAGCTTGAAATTTTAGCCATAGGGAAAATAAAATCTCAAAGCCCTGAGAATATTTTATTTGAGCACTATAAACATAGAATTTCTCCTTCTTGGCAAATAATCGTCAAAGAATTTGAGGCAAAAAAGACCCTTTTGCCCCCACAAAAACAAAATGAGGAAGCCGCACTTCTATTGGGCGGGGTTAATGATAAAAGTTATAAAATCGCCTTAGATGAAAGGGGAAAGATGTTAACTTCCCCTGAATTTGCAGAACTAATAAGCCGTTTAAATTTAGAAGGTTACAGCCTGATAGATTTTATAATCGGAGGAGCAGACGGATTAAAAAAAGATGTTTTAGAAAAAGCAAATTTAACTCTCTCATTAGGCAAAATGGTATGGCCGCATTTTTTAGTAAGAGGCATTTTAGCTGAGCAAATTTATCGGGCAAAAACCATTTTAGACGGACACCCCTACCATAGAGAATAATAATTATTAAACTTAAAATTAATTGTTTTTTTGCATTATATTAATTAAACTTGCAAATATCTAAAGAGGAGCTTAAGTAAAAATGACCAACCCTGTACTGCTTTGCATTCTTGACGGCTGGGGCTATCGAGAAGAAAAAGAAAATAACGCCATAGAATTAGCAAATTCGCCGAACTGGCATCGCTTTGTTCAAGAATACCCAACTGCATTTATAGAAACCAGCGGCTTAAAAGTAGGATTAAGCGAAGGCCAAATGGGCAATTCCGAAGTAGGACACACCAACTTAGGAGCCGGCAGAATAGTAATGCAAGACTTGCCGATGATAACCGAAGCGATAAAAGATAAAAGCATATTTGAAAAGCCCACATTTATTAATTTAATTAAAACCTTAAAAACAAGCGGCGGCATATGCCATTTAATGGGCTTAGTTTCTGAAGGCGGTGTACATTCGCATCAAGGGCATTTTGCTCCGATAATAAAAGAACTTCAAAAAAACGGCATAAAAACGGTTTTTCACGCTTTTTTAGACGGCAGAGACACTCCTCCACGCTCCGCAAAAGAATTTATGGCAAAATTAGAAGCCGAATTATCCCCTCTTAATTGCCCTATCGTAACGGTAAGCGGCAGATATTATGCAATGGACAGAGATAATCGCTGGGATAGGATTGAAAAAGCATACATAAATTTAACTGAAGGGAAGGGAGAATTTTACAGCCTAACCCCTCAAAATGCCATTGATATTAGTTACGCCAGAGGAGAAAATGATGAATTCATAAATCCCACAAAAATAGGCAATTATAATGGAATGAATGATGGCGATGCTGTTTTTGTTTTAAATTTCAGAGCCGACCGTATTCGTCAAATTTTATTTGCATTAGGAGATAAAAATTTCCACGGCTTCCCCCGCAATAAAATCATTAATTTTTCTGATATTATAGGCATAACACAATATTCTACCGAACACGATAAATTTATGCACACTGTTTTTGAATCTGAACCGCTTAACAATATTTTCGGCGAAATCATAAGCCGCCAAGGTCTAAAACAGCTGAGAATTGCCGAAACGGAAAAATATGCCCACGTTACATTTTTCTTCAACGGCGGCGAAGAAAAAATGTTTGTTGGAGAAGAAAGAATATTAGTCCCCTCGCCAAAAGTTGCAACATATGATTTGCAGCCTGAAATGTCTGCTTTTGAAATTTGTGATAAATTAATAAACGCCATAAAATCCAAAGAATTTGCTGCAATTATTTGTAATTTTGCTAACGGAGATATGGTCGGACACACTGGTATTTTAAGTGCTGCGATAAAAGCCGTTGAAACCGTAGATATTTGTTTAGGCAAGATAGAAACAGCCATAAAAGAAGCCGGATATACTATGCTTTTAATCGCAGATCACGGCAATTGCGAAAAAATGTGGGACGAGGTAA
>CAYWTE010000165.1:0-1985 GCA_964461145.1 uncultured Lactobacillales bacterium
GAATTGAAGCCTCACCTAAAGTTGCACCGGCTAAACAAGCATATTTAATCAAAGCTCCGGTTTTTTCTTTTTGCAGGATTATAATTTCATCTAAAGTAATATTTTTGTTTTTTTCAGCTAGGATATCGAGCATTTGCCCTGCAATCATACCATTATCGGCACCTGCAGCAATACTTAAATCATAAATTAATTTAAGGCGAATTTTTTCATCGGGGTGAGTTTTTTCATTACTGAGTATTTCAAATGCTTTTGTGAGGAGTCCGTCGCCTGCAAGAACGGCAGTTGCTTCATCATATTTTTTATGACAAGTTGGCAGTCCTCGCCTTAAATCATCATTATCCATACAAGGCAAATCATCGTGAATAAGCGAATAAGAGTGAAGCATTTCAAGAGCAGCAGCGGCTCTAACGGAATATTTATCGGGCACATTAAACATTCTGGCTGTTGATATAAGTAAGAACGGACGCAGCCTTTTGCCTCCATTTAATGCAGAATATTTCATCGCCTCAACAATTCTGCCTTGAGCAAGAGGAGAGGGGACTAACATCTCGCTTAAACAATTATTAGTAATAGATGAAATTTCGTTTAAATTTTCATATAATTGGGTTAAAGACATTATTATTCTTTTGCCCCGTTTATTTCAAAAGGATCAAGAGATAAACTTCCGTTTTTATCAATAGTTATTTTATCGATTCTGGATTTTGCCTGAGCTAATTTTTCCTCACAATGAAGCCTTAATTTATTTCCCATTTCGTAAGAACTTAAAGCATCTTCGAGCTTTGTCTGCCCTGTTTCCAGCCCTCTGACTATGTTTTCAAGCTTAGTTAAAGCATCTTCAAAGCTTAAATTTTTAATATCATCATTATTATTCACTGTAAATTTCCTTTTCAACATCTTGCAGGGATATATTAGCTAAATTTTCGTTAGTTATCAACCTTACATTTTCAAATTTAGGGGCTTTTGTTAATTTAACCAACGTGCAAAATAAGATATAGCAAGGTTTTTTAAGCGATGCGATAAGATGCATCGGCCCTGTATCTCCCCCGATAGTTAACTTTGAACACCTTCCTAAATCACTCAAATCGGCGAAATCGGTTTTCCCGATTAAATTAACGGCAGTCGGGCATTCTTTTTTGATAATATCGTTATATTTTTCTTCAGCTTTTCCGCCGATAAATACGGGTAGAATGTTATGAGCGAGCAAACTTCTGGCAAGATTTATATATTTATCAATACCCCATTGTTTTTCTACCCTATGAGCGGAAGTTCCGGGAATTATTAACGCATAAGGAGCTTTTTTTAATTTTTTGCATTCATCTTTTTTAAAAATATAATCTTTTGAAGTTTCTTTAGTTAAAAAAGAAATATCGATAGGATTAATTTTTTCAATTCCCGCAGTTTTAATTTGCTCGGCGAATCGGTCAGGTGCATACATTTTGCCTCTATTAATATTTTTATGACAATATTCGCAACCGGGGGCAATTCCGCACCATTTATTTTTAGATTTATTAGTTAATTTGAAGTATAGATTAGTTCTTTGCGATGTTTGCAGGTCAAATATCACATCATATTTTCTGATTAAAAAAATCACCCTAATCCAGTCAAAAGTAAAAAGGCTTTTCCTATTATCTATAAAAACGTTATTAAAATATCCAGTTTGCTGCCCTATTTTTTGTAAGCAAGAAATGGTTATAAGGTCTACTTGAGCGTCATTGCCATAATGGCTTCTTATACTAGAAAAAGCGCCTAAAGCTTGAATAAAATCGCCAAAAGCACCGTGTTTAATTATTAGAATTTTTTTCAATTTATTTATTTCCAAGAGTTATATTTTATTTTATTTTTATCGAATCTTTCAGACGGCTCTTTAACCTCATCAGGATACCCGAAGATAATGCAGGAAACAGGATTAATATCATCAGGAATATTAAATAATTCCCTAAAACCTTTATCTTCATTTTTATCGTAATTTATACCAATCCAAACTG
>CAYWTE010000165.1:1995-3361 GCA_964461145.1 uncultured Lactobacillales bacterium
AGTTGCAGCGGAGCAATCTTGTTCATAAAATTTAGGGTGAGCAAGATTAGTTGTCCTCGCACAAATTATTAATGCCAAAGGAGCACCGGCTGCCATTTTAGCATACTGTTTTATAGCTGCGATATCTTTTAATTTGCCTCTGTCAGTTACAA
Organism: uncultured Lactobacillales bacterium; assembly: GCA_964461145.1. Lineage (GTDB taxonomy): Bacteria > Pseudomonadota > Alphaproteobacteria > CAYWTE01 > CAYWTE01 > CAYWTE01. Next base: position 2,148 of record CAYWTE010000165.1, read on the forward strand.
CAATAAACTCCCAAGATTGTTGATTCCCTGCAGAAGGAGCGTGCATAGCTGCATTTAAGATTTCTTTTATTTCATTTTCTTTTATTTCATCAGATTTGTATTTTCTGATGCTTCTTCTTGTATTAATAGCTTGCAAAACTTCCATTTTAACCTCCTCTTTTTTAATATAGTTTAAAATATATTGACGTAAAGATGATGACAGGCCATCTGTTCTGCTATTATCTTCATCTATTTTTTTTATAAGCTTATTTAAGCTTATTTTTTGTTTTTGTGCAATTTTTTTAAGCTCAACCCAGAAGATTTCTTCCATTGAGATGCTGGTATTATGACCATCTAATGTGACAGAATGCTTTATCATAAAGATTTTTCTTCCCAGCCTTTAGGGGTTTGCTGAAAGTAGTGGAGCTCATACCCTTTTTCTTTTGCATTTTTCCATCTTTTTCTTGCTTTTGCGAGTGTTTCGGGGTTATTGCCGTCAAAAAGGTCAAGTGTTCGCTCAAAACCTAAATTTTGGTCAATTATATTTTCAAAAGCACCTAAAAGAATTAAAATTTTAGCATTATTCGGATTTTCAAGAGTATTAGTAATAAAAAAAGGCTGAATATTTTCATTACCGTCTTTTAAAGAACTATGAGGTATCCAAGCATCATCTTTAAATGACCATAAGAAATCATCTAAATAAGCTATTTTTTCTTGTGAATCTGTTAGGATTACGCCATTTTGCTCTAAATTCATAATTTTTTGGAGTAGACGAGGCAAAGCTTGTTCATCAGGAGTTAAGGTTAAGTGATAAAAATCATATCTCATTAGTTTTTCTTTACTTTCAGAGCAATAAAGCGCTTACCTTGATTAGTTTCTATTAGAATTAAAACATTTTCTCTTCCTAAATCTTCGCCTTTTTTAAGGGAGGATATAGCTTCTTCAACTGAATTAACAGGAGTTTTATTAATAGAAGTAATAACGTTTCCGACAGATACACCTTTTTCAGCAGCATCGGAATCGGCATCAACAGATGAAATAACCACTCCTTTAGAATCTTTAGGTAAGTTATATTGCTTAATTGTATTTTCATTAATAGGCTTAATTTTTAGTCCTAGAGAGGATAAATTTGCAGATTCTTTATCAATATTTGCATCATTTTTAAGAGTATTTTTATTATCTGCAGTAATATTTTTCTCATCTTGCATTTCGGTTAATTTGATAGGAATATTTTT
>CAYWTE010000166.1:0-3338 GCA_964461145.1 uncultured Lactobacillales bacterium
CGGGATAAAATTAAAAAACAACAAAAGTTTCTAAGGAGATAATATGATACAAAAAGTAAATGATTCTATCGAGCAAATTATTAATAATTTCAATATGTTAAAAGATTATGCTAAAGTTATAGATGAAGCCGCTGCTTTGATTATAAATACTCTGAAAAACGGCGGGAAAGTCATTTTCTGCGGAAACGGAGGCTCTGCTGCTGACAGTCAACATTTAGCTGCCGAGCTTATGGGACGATATAAATTCGACCGCAAGCCCCTACCCGCTTTATCTTTAACTGTTGATACTTCCGCTTTGACCGCTATCGGTAATGATTACGGATATGATGATGTTTTCTCTCGTCAGCTTGAAGGTATCGGAGTTAAGGGTGATTTGCTCATCGGAATATCAACCAGCGGTAACTCAAAAAACGTTATAAAAGCTATTAATACTGCTAAAAATAAGGAAATTAAAGTTATTGCTTTTACAGGTCAAAAAGGCGGAGAAATGAAAAATATCGCCGATATTTGCATAAATGTTCCTTCGGATATTACTAATAATATTCAAGAAATGCACATCGCTGTCGGGCATATGCTCTGTGGCTTTGTTGAAGAAGCTTTGTTTGTTAAAAATTAAGGAGATTGTTAAATGAAAAAAATTACTGCTATTTTTACTCTTTTTGCATTAGTTGCTTGTGCTGCAGGAGATTTCTTTAAATATGATGGTGGAGAAATCCTTACCGGTAAAGGTGGATTTAAATATGAAAAAAACGGAATTGATGTTTATGAGAATAGTGCTCCAAACAGAAAATTTACAATTATCGGTTTTGTGAAAAATAACCTTATCGTGCCGGAGAAAACTAAAATCGGAAACCTTGCTAACAGCGCTAAAGCTGCAGGCGGCGATGCTATTATAGTTATGGATCAAGGTAGAGAATTAAAAGAATTTATCGCAAAAGACCAATTTAACGAAGATGAATTCAGCGACCCTAAAGATGTTGCCGGAGGAGCTTTCTCCCCCAGCTATATCAATTCTGCCGATATGTTTAAAACCAGAGCGGTTGTTATAAAATACGCTTATTAACCCAGTTTTTTCTTAAGCAGGTCATTTAATACGGCAGGGTTAGCCTTGCCGCCCATTGCCCGCATTACTTGACCTACAAACCAGCCAATAAGCTTATCCTTACCACTTTTAATTTCCGCAACTTTATCAGGATTTGCCGCCATTATCTCATCTATTACGGCCTCTATCGCTTTGGTATCCGTTACTTGAACCAAGCCTTTTTCTTCAACTATAATTTTTGGAGATTTGTCCGTTTGTGCCATTAATTCAAACACTTCTTTTGCTATGCGGCCGGAAATAACTTCGCCTGAAACTAAATCTACTAACTCTCCTAAATTTTTAGGAGAAATTGGGCTTTGTGTTATCTCTTTACCTTCTTTATTCAACAAGCTGAACAAGTCAACCATTATAAAATTAGCAACTTTTTTGGCATCTTTTTCCCTGCCTTTTACAGCTTCATCAAAATAATTTGCAACTTCTTGTTCTGAAACTATTATGCTTGCATCGTAACTGCTTAAGCCTAAATCTCGCTCATATCTTTTTTTCTTTTCGTCAGGAAGTTCGGGGAGCGTATCCATTAATTTTATTATCATTTCCTCATCTAAATCTAAAGGTAGTAAATCAGGGTCCGGAAAATAACGATAATCATTAGCGTTTTCTTTCCCGCGCATTGTTCTGGTTGTGCCTTTGCTTGAGTCAAAAAGGCGAGTTTCCTGCGTTATCTCCCCTCCTTTTTCGTAGACCTCAACGTGTCTTTTAGCTTCATACTCTATCGCCTGCATTACGAATTTTATTGAATTTACGTTTTTTATTTCGCATCTTGTTCTTAATTCCTTATTTCCTAAAGGTCTTACTGAAACATTTGCATCACAGCGCATTGAGCCTTCGTCCATATTGCCGTCACACGTTTTTAAATATCTGACAATCGCTCTTAATTTTTTCAAATATGCCCCTGCTTCTTCAGGAGAGCGCATATCAGGCTTAGATACAATTTCCATTAAAGCAACGCCTGAGCGGTTCAAATCTATTATCGAATGACGAGGGTGATGATCGTGCATTGATTTACCAGCGTCCATTTCTAAATGAAGGCGCTCTATGCCGATGTTTTTGCTTGTTCCGTCCTCTAAATCTATTGTTATTACCCCTTCTCCGATTATCGGTTTGTCATACTGGCTGATTTGATAGCCATTTGGTAAATCTGCATAAAAATAATTCTTACGAGCGAAAACTGAATGTCTGTTTATTTTCGCTTTTAAGCCAAGTCCCGTTTTTACCGCTTGTTCTACGCAATATTCATTAATAACCGGCAGCATTCCGGGGAAACCGGCATCAATAAAACTTACGCTTTCATTAGGATTACTTCCAAATTTTGCTGAAGCCCCACTGAATAATTTGCTTTCCGAGATAACTTGGCAATGCACCTCTAAACCTATTACTAATTCCCAATCGCCTTTTTCACCTTTTATTATGTATCCCATTTTAATTAATCCTCTTTTGAATGCTCTAATACATCGCCTACTTTAAATATCGTTTCTTCATCAAAATGCTTGCCGATTAACTGAAGACCTATCGGTAATTCACTTTTATCTTTCCCAAACGGCAGGCTCATTGCAGGCAGCCCTGCTAAATTAACCGGAATTGAGTAAATATCATTCAAATACATTGAAACAGGGTCTTTTTTCTCCCCTTCTTTTAACCCAAATGCCGTAGTCGGCGTTGTTGGGGCTAACATTATATCGCACTTTTCAAAAGCTTTTAAAAAATCGTTATAAATCAGTCTGCGAACCTTTTGTGCCTTCAAATAATATGCATCATAATATCCGGCTGATAAAACGTATGTACCTGTTAAAATGCGGCGGCGTACTTCTTTGCCAAAGCCTTTGCCCCTTGTGTTCATATAAAGCTCGTCTAAAGTTTCCCCTGCCTCTCTTAAACCAAACCTGATGCCGTCATATCTGGCTAAATTTGATGATGCTTCCGCCGGTGCTAAAACATAATATGTCGGAACCGAATATTTTAAATGCGGAATTGAAACTTCTACAATCTCTGCTCCTTGTACTTTTAAAACTCCGGCTGCTTTTTCCCAATATTTAGCAATATCAATATCTAAGCCTTCTGAGCGGAACTCTTTTGGAATACCAATTTTTAAACCTTTTACATTGCCTGTTATTGCTTTTTCAAAATCCGGAACTTCCATTGGGGCAGAAGTTGAATCTTTTTCATCAAAACCTGCCATAACCCCTAGCATTATAGCGTTATCTCTTACCGTTTTTGCCATCGGCCCTGCTTGGTCTAA
>CAYWTE010000167.1:0-3286 GCA_964461145.1 uncultured Lactobacillales bacterium
AGAGGCATAGGCCCTGCTTATGAAGATAAAGTCGGCCGCCGTGCAATTAAAATGTGCGATTTAGCTGATAAAGATTTACTAATTCAAAAGATAGAGAAACTCTCATCATACCACGATGCCCTGCGCATAGGCTTTGGAACTGCTCTGATTAATCAAAAAGAACTTCTTGATTATTTATTAAGTTTTAAAGAAAAGCTTGCCCCTTTCATAGCCCCTGTTTGGAAACTTTTAAATGAAGCCTCACAAAAAGGCAAAAAAATCTTATTTGAAGGCGCTCAAGGCATAATGCTTGACGTTGATTTCGGCACTTACCCGTTTGTAACATCTTCAAACACGCTTGCTCCGGCCGCTGCCATAGGTTCAGGAATGGGAAATCTTGAAGGTGTTTTAACTCTAGGCATATTAAAAGCTTATACAACCAGAGTAGGCTCAGGGCCTTTTCCGTCAGAATTATTTGATGAAAACGGAGCAAAAATGGCTGATATCGGCAAAGAATTCGGCACCGTAACAAATCGCCCTCGCCGCTGCGGCTGGTTTGATGCGGTAATTGCTCGTCAATCATCAAAAATTGCCGGCATAACCGCTTTTGTTTTAACCAAACTTGATATTTTAGATGGTTTTGAAGAGATAAAAATCTGCACATCTTATAACATAGGCGGCAAGATTTATGATTACCTTCCAGCCTCATACAGCTCTCAAATTAAAGCAGAGCCTATTTATGAAACTCTGCCCGGCTGGCAACAGAATACATCAAAAATCAGAGATTATGATGCTCTTCCTGAAAATGCTAAATCTTATATTAAAAGAATAGAAGAGTTAACGGAAGTGAAAATTACAGCAATTTCTACCAGCCCTCAAAGAGAAGATACGATTTTAATCACGCCGATTTTTTAATATCGCTTTTATATCGGCTGACTTAACATACCCGCTAAAAGCTGTTCCTTGATTATAATTTTGGTCATAAATTACTGCAAAATAACTTTTCTTTATCCCAAACTCTTTTTGCAGGTTTTCTTTAAGCTTTTTATCGGCATAAACTATATCTACCCCGTTTTGCTTTAAAAATTGAAGTAAACTGCCGCAATTAAATGCAAAAACACTATTCGCCGCACTAAAAACATTAAAATTATTAACCGCGATTATAACGGTTTTTTTGAAATTATCTTTGGGCAAACTATCAATTTTTTGCAACTGTGATACAACCTGAAAACTTGTATAAACTAATATTGCATAAAAAATTAAAATCATTAAAAGATATCCTGCAGCTCCGTAAGCTAAATCAAAAACTGCCGCTAAGAACACTTTATGCTTAGAAAAAGTTAAAAAAACCATACTAACAACAAAAACTAGAGCCAAAGAAACAATCCATTTAAAAAACGTACTATGAGTATCAAGCTTTACCTGTACTTTATCTATTTTAGGAAGAATTTCCATATAAGAACTATGATTATTTTTAACGACTAAGAGCTCTAAGGTATTATTTAATAATTTTGCTTCATCAACTTTCATTTTAATTAAAGCATATTTTTCAAACCAAGTTATGCTGGGTTTAGAATATTCATTTAAGCTCAAATTAGTAATAAAAACATCAATAGGCTGAATTCCGGAATTATTTTCCAAAACTATATTTAAATTTTGGCTATCCTCCAGAAACACTTGCTGTATCTTAAATGAATTATGGTTAAAATCGATTGTTTTTCTATAATTTTCATTTAAATACCCATATAAAGGTGTTTTTTGTATTTTATCATTGGACATATCCAAATTAAGGTATCTAACTTTTTCCATACAAATATTTTCTGAATTACAGATTTTATAATTAACTTTAGCTGCAATTTTTATAGGATTAGAGGCATTTAAAGCAGAAAATTTAAACATAACAGGAAAAATATCATCATATCCTAGCCCTCCAAAAATAACTTTCGGCGTTAAAAACAAAAGATTTGAAGGAACAAAATTCTCAGAATTTTCAAAAGAAACTTTTATTTCATTATAAGGAATAAAAAACTCGGGTTTTAAGTAGAAATTAATAGCCCCCAAAGCTTTGTTTTCATTCTCTGTTAACCCATAAGAAGAAACTATCAGCGTAAGATTTCCGTCTTCGCCGATTAAATCCATAACATTCGATGTTTTTTTGATAGAATCGATAAAATCTTTCACGCTTTTAGAGTTTTTAATCTCATCGATTATTTCAGAAAACTTTTTTGCAACAGGTTCTTTAACATTAGCAATCATAAGAGATTTTTTTCTGACAAAATCTACTTGCTCATCATTAAGCATAGGGTAACGCTCTTTAATAACCAAATTAAGCTCTTGCCTTTGTTTTTCAGAAAGCTCTGCATCGTAATCTTTAAGAAAAACCGGAGCAAGGGAATATATTTCTTTAGTAATTCTTTCTTTAAAATTTTCCTCAGCTTTTAGAGTAGAAAAATTTAAAAACGAAAACAAAATTAAAAATTGCCAAAAGATAATTTTCATAATATAGGTTATCCTTATAAAATTTAAGGAGTTTATTATAAACATCAAATGAGTAAAATAAAAGCAAAAAAGAAACAGGAAGGATTAGATTTAATCGGCAAGTGCCTTGTCGCCACCCCGTCTTTAGATGACACGGATTTTGAGCGAACGGTTATTTTAATCTGCTCTCACGCAAAAGATGGCTCAATGGGCTTTATAATTAATTTAAAAGATGAAGGTATAAAGTTAGAAAACGTCTTATCGCAATTAAAAATAACGGCAGAAGACAACATCGGCGAGCAAGAAGTTTTATCCGGGGGATTCATACAAAAATCAAGGGGCTTTGTGATTCATTCAACCGACCATTTTCCTCCTGAATCTGTTTTAATTACTGATAAATATGCCTTAAATGCAACAGTTGACATTATGGAAGAAATCGCAAAAGGAAGAGGTCCGAAAGCTTTTAGGGTTTATTTGGGTTTCTGCGGCTGGGACAAAGGCCAGCTGGAAAAAGAATTAAAAGATAATTCTTGGCTAATTTCTGAAGTAGACGATGAGCTTATTTTCGGTGAAGACCACGAATCCAAATGGAAATATGCAATGAATAAAATGGGCATCAGCCCTTTAATGTTATCTAACAAAACTGGTCGCGCATAAATTCAATGCATCTTTGATGAAGTAAGAAAATCAGTAATATTACGCTGTTGTTTTTTTGGAAGAATATTAATATTTTCTACAGGATAAATTTTGCGTTTATTTTCTTTATAAACTTGAGTATTTTTAACCACAGGAAGCACCATATCATTAACTATGGCTATTTTTTCTATTT
>CAYWTE010000168.1:0-3278 GCA_964461145.1 uncultured Lactobacillales bacterium
TTTTATACCAAACAGGGAATGGAACGCCAAAAAAACGCTGACGGCTAATACACCAATTTTGATTTAAGCCTTCCACCCAATTTTCATAACGGGTTTGCATATGAGCGGGGTGCCATTTAATTTTGCGTCCTTGCTCGATTAGCTCATTTTTATAAGATAAAATATCAATAAACCATTGCCTAGACGATACAAACTCTAAAGGCAGGTCGCCTTTTTCATAAAATTTAACAATATGAGTAATTTCGCGCGGCTCATTAACAAGCACACCTTCATTGATTAGTAATTGAGCGACTTTTTCTTTTGCTTGTTTAACTTTAAGGCCAATGATTTTATTATAATTTTCCTGTGCTTTTTCTGGATTAAGCGTTTCAAAAGGAGCTTCGCCGTAATTTATATGGCGAATTTTACCATTTAAATCAATAATCTGCTTTATTGGAAGGTTGTTTTGTTGTTTCCACCACTCAACATCGGCAATATCTCCGAAAGTACAAACCATCATAATGCCGGTGCCTTTTTCAGGGTCAGCATGAGTGGAAGGATAAATTTTAACTGGAATATCAAAAATCGGAACAATAGCTTTTTTCCCGAACAAATGTTTGTATCTGGCATCATCAGGGTGAGCAACAACGGCTATACAAGCGGCAAGCAGTTCCGGACGGGTTGTAGAAATTATAAAATCTCCGCCGTCTTCTGTTTTAAATTTAATGTCATAAAAATGCCCAACCATTTCCTTATCTTCAATTTCTGCCTGAGCAATGGCTGACTTAAATGTAGTATCCCACATTGTTGGGGCTTCAGAAGAATAAGCCATACCTTTTTCTATTAAATCAAGAAAAGAGTATTGAGAAGTTTTAATTGAATGCGAATTTATAGTTTCGTATTTCAAATCCCAGTCATAAGAATGCCCGATTTGCCGAAATACATTTTCGAATATTTTTTCATCTTCGGCAGTTAATTCCCAGCAAGTTTCAATAAAATTCTGGCGGGACACTTCTTTTTTTGGAGCTTTGTCAGCTTTTTCATCATGCACTGGTTTAAAATCGGGGTCATAAGGAACTGCAGGATTGCAATTAATATTATAGTAATTTTGCACCCTTCTTTCTGTAGGCAGACCGTTATCGTCCCAGCCGATGGGGTAAAATATGCTTTTGCCGAGCATACGGTTAAATCTAACTATAACATCGGTTTGCGTGTAACTAAAAATATGACCGATATGTAGCGTTCCTGAAACGGTAGGAGGGGGGGTATCGACGCTAAAAGTATTATCCCTGTTGTTATTAGGAATGTATTTATAAACATTATTTTGTTCCCAAAAATTTCTGCATCTGGCTTCGATATCATTATTATTCATCGAATTATCTAATTTATTTTCAGATTTATATTTTATAGTCATTTACGCTTTCCTTGAATTTATTACAATCCTTCAAATATATAAATTTTAATGCTTTTGTAAAGTAATTATTGCAATAAATCAGGAATAAAAAAGGAAAGAGGAAAAAGGAGCATTAATCAAGGATTTCAGCATCATCAATTTCCTCAAAATAATTTTCAGCTTTAACGATAACAAGTACTTTAATATCTGCACTTATTAATAATACATATTCAACATCTTCCTCGAGTACTAAAAGAGATATATCCACTGCTTCCATATTTTCTTTTAAATAAAAAAGCTGTATATCCGGTTCTAGTTCGATAAAAATCTGGCTTCTAATTTTATCTTGAGGCATATTAAAGAAATGAGCATATATTTTTTTATTTAATATATCAATATCATCAATAACTATGCCTGAATAAGCATTAATTAGTCCGCCAAGATTTTGATGAATAGCATCAATGTGTTTACTGTCTAAATTAACATTATCAATTATCATAATAATCAACTCAAGATAACCAATAAAGTATATGCAAAATGCCATAAAAAAATACTTTATAATAATTGATTATCAATTATAAAATTAAGTTAAAAGTATTAAATTGTCAATGCTTAAAAGATAAATTATTAGCTGTAATAAAAAATTAAGTATTTATTGTTAATATACATTTCTTAAAAACGAGCTTTAAAAAATAATAAGCCAAAAAAATTTTTCTGAAAGGGTTAACGGTGATGCAGACACATATTTTAGGATTTCCGCGTATAGGCATAAACAGAGAATTAAAAAAGTTTTCAGAAGAATTTTGGCGCAAAGAATTAGATGAAAAACAACTCGTAACAGCTTGTGATTATTTAAAACAGAGCAATTGGAAAAGTCAAAGGAATAGTGGCTTAAGCTTTGTAACCACAGGTGATTTTTCACTTTACGATCACGTTTTAGATACAACTGCAATGTTAGGAGCAATCCCTTCAAGGTTTGTATTAGAAGGCGGATACAGCCTTGATTGTTATTTTAATATGGCAAGAGGCGATGCGGAAAAAGATATTCCGCCTATGGAAATGACTAAATGGTTTGACACGAATTATCATTATATTGTCCCTGAATTTTCAAACGAAACAAAAATTGAATTAACGGCAAAAGATGTTATAGAAGATACAAAAAAAGCCATAAAATTAGGCTATAAACCAAAACCTGTATTACTAGGGCCGATAACTTATTTATCTCTTGCGAAAGGTGAGGCAGGCTACGATTGCTGGCAGAAGCTAGGCGAAATAGTTGAAGTTTACGAAAAAGTTATAAATGAGCTTTCAGAACTTTGTGAATGGATACAAATAGACGAGCCGATTTTATGTATGGATATGAGTGAGGAGGCTAAAGCTTCATTCTTGCCCGTATATGAAAAATTAAACAAAGCAGCAGATAAATCAAAACTTATGCTCACAACATATTTTGAATCTTTGAGCGATAATTTAAGTTTAGCCGTATCATCAAAATGCAAAGGCTTGCATATTGATTTAACAAAACACAGTAATGAGCAAGTGCGGGAAATCTTATCAAAACTTCCTTCAGAGATGATAATTTCTTTTGGAATTATAGACGGCAGGAACGTTTGGAAGGCAGATTTAAACGTAAAATTAGCACAATTAAAAGAATTTGAAAAATGTTTAAGCGCATCAAGAATGATGATAGGCTCAAGCTGTTCAATGCTTCATAGCCCGATAGATTTAGAGCAGGAAACTAAGCTGTCAGAAGAAGTAAAAAATTGGCTGGCATTCTCACTGCAAAAATGTGATGAACTGAATGTTTTAGCTAAAGGGGTAAGCGGGGAAGATGTAAGAGAATTATTATCACAAAATAAATCTGCAATAGAAAGTAGGAAAAATAGCCATATAATCAATGACTTAA